>DASTCJ010000146.1:0-2012 GCA_035605575.1 Candidatus Methylomirabilota bacterium | reverse complement strand
TCGCGACAACGCGCTTGTCGCAGCGGTAGGACCGTCCACGCGTCGGAGCTCGTCGTGATCGGCCGCGGGCCATCGCGGCGACGCTCCTCGGTGCGCCAGCGCACCGACCGCGCTCGCGCCCACGACTAGGGTGTGAGCTGTTGGTGCGCCGCGGCTCGTGCCGCGCCGCCACTCCCGACCAAGGATTCCAGAATGAAGCTCGACACTCCCCGGCTTCTGCTGATTGCCGTTGCCACGGCCGTGGCGGGCGGCGCGGTCGCCCTTTCCGGATCGCGGCGCCGGAAGCGTCGAACCGCGCGCATGGACGATCACCGCTCGCAGATCGGTTCGTGGGAAAACGAAGGCGGCAACCTCACGCCTGTCGTCACCCATGCCGACCCTGTCGCGGCACCCACGTACCGCGCGACGATCCGACCCGGGCTCTTCGCGCATTCCACGTCATTGTGGCGCAGCGACCGGCCACGATTCTCGAACGACTCACCCCATCCCAAGGCGACACCATGCGACATCCCCTGACACCGCTGTTGATCGGAGCGCTGTTGACGGCCGCCGGCTCGGCCGCGGCCGACAGCATCACGTTCTACCAGGACGACCATTTCCGCGGACGCCAGTTCACCGCCGACCGGCCGGTGTCGAACTTCGCGCGCGACGGATTCAACGATCGCGTCCATTCGGCCGTCGTCCACGAGGGGCGATGGGAGATCTGCGTCGATGCCGACTTCGGCGGAAGCTGCGGCGTGCTCGCTCCCGGCGCGTATCCGGAGCTCGGCGCCTACGCGGGCCGCATCAGCTCGGTCCGCCCGGTCGACGGACGCTCCTCCGGCCAGCGGGGCGACGATCGGGGCCGCGACCGCGACGCCCGCGCCACGCTCTACGAAGGTCCGAACCTGTCCGGACGGTCCTACTCGCTCGACGAAACGATGCCGAACCTCGGCAGGTCGGGATTCAACGACCGCGCATCGTCGCTGCGCGTCGAGAGCGGCTACTGGATCTTCTGCAGCGATTCGGAGTATCGCGGCGAATGCCGGACCTTCGGGCCCGGCGAGTATGCGTCGCTCCCGGGCATGAACAACGCCATCTCGTCGGGGCGACGGATCTCCAATGCGTATCCGTACCAGGAGAGGCCGGACTGGCAGCGTGAGCCGTACCGGCAGTCACAGAACTACGAAGGTCGCCGCTGACCAAGGACTCGGTCCACGCACGTCCGGGGGGCGCACCGCGCCCCCATTTTTCGTCTGCATCGTCGTGGACTTCGATCGTCCGCGCCGCCCGAAAAAAAAAGGCCCTCGAACGTGATCGTGATCCGAGGGCCCGCATCCGCCACAGTGTTTCCAGGAGCAGCGTCAGCGAATCGCTCGTGCGCCGATGCGGCGGCGGCTTCCGTGCGGTAACGCACCCAGAGGGTACGAACGGGACGAGTTCGTCGGGCATCGGCGCTGCGTACGCGATCGCGCGGTCGAGAAAGCACCGGGGTCTGCGCTCGAACGTGCGCCGAGCCGATCGGGGATCAAGGTGCGCCGCGCGACGCTCCGGCGATGGTTTCGTCACACCACCGTGCCGAACAGCTTGCCGACGCCTGCCGTCAGCGCCATGGCGAGGGCGCCCCAGAAGGTGACGCGCATCGCGCCCTTCGTCACGCTCGCACCGCCCACTCGCGCCGCCAACCCACCCAGGATCGCGAGGAACACGAGCGACGTTACGGACACGACGGGGACCAGCGCCGGCGCAGGTACCAGGGCGGCCACTGCAAGCGGCAGCGCCGCGCCGATCGCGAAGGCGAGCGCGGAGGTCACGGCGGCCTGGATCGGTCGCGCGCTCAGCGTCTCGGAGATCCCGAGTTCGTCGCGCGCGTGGGCGCCCAGCGCATCGTGGGCCATCAGCTGCTCGGCCACCTGCCCCGCGAGCGCGGGATCGAGGCCGCGGGCGACGTAGATCGCCGTCAGCTCGCGGACCTCGCCCGCGTCATCGGCCGCGAGCTCGGTGCGTTCCAGGTCGAGGGCCGCCGTCTCGGA
>DASTCJ010000004.1:0-46354 GCA_035605575.1 Candidatus Methylomirabilota bacterium | reverse complement strand
AGGCGGCGGCGGCTTCGGCGGACCTGGCCGCGGGCCGGGCGGTCCCGGCCGCGGGCCGGGCGGCGGACCGGGTCGGGGACCGGGCGGACCGGGTCGCGGCCCGGGCGGCGGCTTCGGCGATCGTCCGGGTGGTGGGTTCGGCGACAAGCCCGGTCGCGGTCAGAGCCGGCGGGGCGCTGGCGCAGGTGGCGGCTGGGGCGAGAACAAGCCGAGCGGCGGTCGCAAAGGTCCGGGCCGCGGTAAACCCAAACGCGGTACCGACCAGGGCGGCGGCGGCGGCCGCGGCCGTCCAGGCTCCGACGGCGAATATCGCTGGGGTCGGTAGGACGCCGAGAGGGCGCTACGGGAACGTCGGGCCGGCGCCGAGGCTGAGGCGCTCCCACATCCTCATGACGAGCGGGTAGAAGAGAAGGAAGACGAAGAGGCCGGTCGCGAGCCAGATCGCGGCGCGGACGAGCTTCATCCGTCGAGCATCTCCGAAAGATCGCGCACGATGCGATGCGGAACGACCTCCGCGTTCGCCGGCAATCCCGCGCCGGCGCGATCGACCCAGACGCCGCGCAGCCCCAGTCGTTGCGGCGCGCCAACGTCGAACTCGAGATGGTCGCCGATCATCCACGCGTCGACGGCGGCGGCGCCGAGCCGCCGCAAGGCTTCGCGATAGACCGTCTCGTCCGGCTTGCCGTAGCCCATCTCGCCTTCGATCAGCACCGCGTCGAACCACCGCCCGAGATCGTGACGGGCGATCTTGTCGCGCTGGTGGCGCGCGTCGCCATTGGTGACGAGGGCCAGCGGAATCCCCTGCTCGCGCAGTCGCGTGAGGAACGTCATCGCCTCGGGGAAGAGCCGCCACGCCGCACGCCGCCGCGCCGCGTAGATCTCGGCCACGGCAGCCGCCGTGCGCGGGTCGCTGTCACCGCAGCGCGCGAGGGCGCGGGCCGCGATCTTCGTCCACGCGCCGAGCATGTCCACGCGCTCGCGACGGTGGCGGGCCGGATCGCTCCAGAACCACTGCCGGCTCTCGAGCAACGCGCCCATCAGCGCCGCGCGCTCGATCGTCGGCGCCGCCTCGCACGCCGCTTCCCAGCATCCATCGGCGCCGCCCGAGTAGTCGAGCAGCGTGTCGTCGAGGTCGACGAGCAAGGCTTTCAGGCGCCCGTCTCCACGAGCGCGCGCAGCTCGCGCGGCTCGCGCACGCGCAGCGCCAGCGTGGCCAGCGCCAGCCCACCCGCCACCGTGGCCGTGACGAAGACGGCCGTGAAGCCGGCGCGATCGGCGAGGAGGCCGGCGGCAATGGGCGCCACGAACGCGATCGGCGTGATGGCCGTGTTGCCGACACCGATGTAGAGCGGCTGCGCTTCTGGCCGCGGCGCGAACTCGAGCAGCACCGTCGGATATGCGATGCGGAACGCCGCCTCCTGCAGACCGGCCAGCGCGAACACGACGCCGAACACCATCACCGACGGCGCGGCGAGGGCGACGACGTTTCCGGCCAGCGTGGCTGCGATGCCCGTCATCACGACCAGTCGATACCCGGCACGATCGGCGACAACGCCGAGCGCGAGCAGGCCGGCCATCGAGCCGGCCAGCAGGAGCGCCGTGAAGACCCCGAGCGTCGCCGCCGGCGCCGCCCACGCGCGCAGCGCGTAGACGGTGTAGAACGCCGAGGCCATGCTGCCGGTGATCGACAGCCAGCGCACGACGAGGAACCAGCGCAGGTTGTGATCGTCGCGCAACACGGCCGGCACGCGTCGAAGATAGACGCGCAGGCCGGGATGCGCGGCCGGTGGGGTGCTCGACGCCGGCTCACGCACGACGGCGAGGCCGATCAGCGAGCCGAACATGCAGACGGTCGCGCACACGAAGCACAGGGCGTAGGACGTCGGAGCCGGTACGCGCGCGAAGATCTCCGTCGTCAGCGCGCTGCCGGCCAGCCCCGCCGCGGCCGCCGCCACCGCCGTCAGCGCGAAGAAGCGGCCGCGCATGGTGACCGGCACGGCGCGGCCGACGATATCCATCCAGGCGGGGGTCAGCGCGCCGCCCACGCCGGTGATGACGATGAGCATCGCGAGCAACAGCGCCAGCGTGAGCCACGGCCAGGTGGGCGCCAGCCAGATCGCGGCCACCGCCAGCACGGCGAAGGGAATGCGCTCCCAGATCGTGTAGCGCAGGATGAACGGCAGCTTCCGGTCAAGGCTCTCGGTGTGCGCGGCGGCGAAGAGAGGCGGCAGGAACCAGCCGAGCGTCATGACGGCCGGGATGGCGCCGATGACGACGTTCGGCGCGCCGAGCCAGGCCGCGAACCCCGGCAGGATGGTGGCCGGTGATGCGAACGACATCGCGACCAGAAACAGCCCGTAGTCCGCGCCGAGGGCGAGCATGTTGTGCCGCAAGTGTGGCGGACGCATGACGATCATCATACCGCGGCGTCCCAGGGCATCTGCCCGACGCCGGGCTATTCGGCGGCGAGGCGATAGCCGACGCCGGGCTCCGTGAGCAGATACCGCGGCTGCGCGGGATCGATCTCGATCTTGCGGCGGAGCTGCGCCATGTACACGCGCAGATAGTGAGCTTCTTCCGTCTGGTTCGGCCCCCATACCTCCTTCAGCAGCTGGCGATGCGTGAGCACGCGTCCGGCATAGCGAACGAGGGTCGTGAGCAATCGATACTCCGTCGGCGTGAGCTTCACTTCCTGATCGCGCACGAACACGTGGCGGCGGCCGAGATCGACGCGTAGATCACCGGCCGTGAAGACGGCGTCCTCGCGGGCCACGCCCGCCTTGTGCCGGAGCGCCACGCGAACGCGCGCGAGCAGCTCCTCGGCGCCGAATGGCTTGCTGACGTAGTCGTCGGCCCCGACGTCGAGCGCGACGACCTTGTCGGCCTCCTGCCCGCGCGCCGACAGCACGATGATCGGCACCGTGCTCCACTCGCGAATCCGGCGGATCACCTCGAGGCCGTCGATGTCGGGCAAGCCGAGATCGACGATGACGACGTCGGGCTGGCGCGACGCCGCTTCGACGAGGCCATCGGCGCCGGTGGCCGCCTCGAACAGGCGGTAGCCCTGGCTGCCGAGCGTCGTGCGCAGGAAGCGGCGAATCTGCGGCTCGTCCTCGATCAGCACGATGATCGGCTCACTCATGCGCAGGACGAACGACCGGCGGCGGCCCGGTCAGTGGCAGCGTGAAGAGGAATGCCACGCCGCCGCCGGGCAAGTTCTGCGCCCAGATGCGGCCGCCGTGAGCGCGGACGACGCCGCGGCAGATGGCGAGCCCGAGACCGGCGCCGCGTCCGTCACCCGGCTGAGAGCGGTAGAACTTCTCGAAGATCTTTTCCTCCTGGCCGGCGGGAATGCCGGGGCCTCGGTCAGCGACCTCGACGGTGACCGCCTGGTCGGTGGCGGTGGCGATGATCTCGATCGGACTCCCGGTCGGCGTGTACTTCAGCGCGTTGTCGATCAGGTTGACGAGGACCTGCTCGATGAGCACGTCGTCCATGGCCACCAGCGGGAGGTCCGGCAGGACCCGCGTGCTGATGCGCCGGGCGCCGAGACGCGTGCCGAGACGCCGGAGGGCGGCGCCGACGACCTCCTCGATCGAGTGCCACTCCTTGCGGAGCTCGAGGGCCCCCGACTCGAGCCGCGTCATCTCGAGCAGGTTCTGGACGAGCCGGTTCAGGCGGTCGGCCTCCTCGCGCACCGACTCGATGAGGTCCCGCTTCGCCCGCTCGTCCAGACGGCTCTCCTGCGCCAGGAGCGTCGTGGCGGCGCCGGTGATCGTCGCCAGCGGCGTGCGAAGGTCGTGCGAGACCGAGCTGAGGAGCGAGTTGCGCAGTCGCTCGGTCTCGATGCGCACCTGCGTCTCCTGCGCTTCCTCGGCGAGCCGCGCACGCTCGATGGCGAGCGCCGTCTGATTGGCGAACGTTTCGAGCTGATGCAGCTGCTCCGGGGTGTCGAACGCGTCCGCGTCAGGAGGCTTGACGCCCAGCACGCCGATGCATCCACGCGAGGCGAGCAGCGGCACGTACAACCGCGTGGCGCCGGGCAGCGTGCTGGTCCCCGACCCCGCCGGCTGACGATGCTCGAGCACCCAGCGCGCGACGGCCACCTCGTTGGCGTCGAGCGGCACGTCGGTGTCCGGTTCGCTGCGAAGCGCCAGGCGTCCATCCTCGGGCAGCAACACGATCGGACGCGCGCGGAAGACCTCGGTGACGTGGCGAACGCTGATGCGGACGAGCTCCTCCACCCCGCGGACGCTCGCCAGCTCGCGACTCATGGCGTAGAGCGCGGCCGTGCGCTGCTCGCGCTCGCGCACCGCCTCCGCCTGCGCGCGAATGCGGATCGTCATGCCGCTGATCACGATGCCCACCACGAGCATGACGAGGAACGTGATGAGATAGCGCACGTCGGAGACCGCGAACGTCAGATGCGGCGGCACGAAGAAGACGTCGAACGCCGCCACGCTCAGCACGGACGCCAGCAGCGACGGGCCTCGCCCCTGACGCCGCGCCACGACCACGATGCCGAGCAGATACACCATGACGAGATTGGAGATCTCGAAGAGCGGGAACATGAGCCAGGCAACGGCGGTGGCCGTGAGCACGACCAGCAGCGCCTCAGCGTAGCCGGCCCCGCTCGTCGGCCGCGCCATGCGTGGGCGCAGCGGGGCAGGCGCTGGCTCCTCCTTGTCGCCGCTGACGACCGCGATGTCGATGTCGCCGCTGCCCTGCACCAGCGCGTCGACGATCGAGCCAAGCACGATCCGCTTCCACAGCGACCGCTGCGGCTTGCCCACGACGATTCGCGTCACGTTGCGCTGGCGCGCGAAGGCGAGGATCTCCTCGCTCATGCGGGCGCCGGTCAGCGTCACCGTCCTGGCGCCGAGCGATTCGGCCAGTCGCAGCGTTTCGGCCACGCGATCCTTCGCCTCGGGCGGCAGGCGCAGCTGCGCCGGCGTCTCGACGTAGGCCACCCACCATTCGGCGCCGAGACGCTCGGCCATGCGCTTGGCGGCGCGGACGAGCCGGACGGAGAGCGGGCTCGCGCTCACGGCGACCAGCAACCGCTCCGACGTCGGCCAGATGGCGCCGATGGCGTGATCGCGCATGTAGGTGCGCATCTGCGCATCGACACGCTCGGCCGTCCGCCGCAAAGCCAGCTCGCGCAGCGCGATGAGATTGCCCTTGCGAAAGAAGTTGCGCAGCGCTTCCTGCGCCTGATCGGGCACGTAGACCTTGCCCTCACGGAAGCGCTCGAGCAGATCGTCGGGCGGCAGGTCGATCAGCTCCACCTCGTCGGCGCGCTCGAGGACGGAGTCCGGAATGGTCTCACGCACGACCACGCCGGTGATCTTCGCCACCACGTCGTTCAGGCTCTCGACGTGCTGGACGTTGACGGTCGTGAACACATCGAACCCGGCGTCGAGCAGCTCGAGGACATCCTGCCAGCGCTTGGCGTGGCGGGAGCCCGGCGCGTTCGTGTGCGCAAGCTCATCGACGACGACGAGCTGCGGGCGCCGCGCGAGCGCGCCGTCGAGGTCGAACTCGCGTAACGTCGCCCCCCGGTACTCCACGAGTCGCGGCGGCAGGCGCTCGAGACCCTCGAGCAGCGCCTCTGTCTCGGCGCGCCCGTGCGCCTCCACGTAGCCGACGACGACGTCGACGCCGTCCGCGCGCTTCGCGCGGGCGGCTTCCAGCATGGCGTAGGTCTTGCCGACCCCGGCGGCGGCGCCGAAGAAGACCTTGAGCTTGCCGCGTGCCTCGAGCGCCTCCTGCTCCTGTACCCGAGCGAGGAGCGCATCCGGATCGGGGCGCTTGTCGGTCATCGTCGGCCTCCGCGCGACCGTCTCATTCTATGTCGCCGACGGGTCATCGACGGCCGCGCCGGCGCCGCTCAGGCGCCGGTGAAGATCGGCACCGGACAAGCCTCGAGCACCGCGCGCGTCACCGACGTGGCGAACAGGTCGCGCACGGGATGATGGCCGTGCGCGCCGATGACGACCACGCTCGACCGGCGGCGGCGCGCCTCGTCGAGGAGGACCTCGGCCGGCGGCGCGCTCGACGCGATCGCGTTGACGGTGTGGGGTTGATCGTGGGACGTGAGAAAGGCGCTGGCCACGCGGAGCATTGCCTCCGCGCGAGCGATGTCCGGCTGTACGGCGACGAGGTCGATCGTCTCGCCGGCGCCGAGGCCCAGCAGCACGAATGTCTGCACTGTCCGGGCGATCTCGCGGCCACCGCCATAGGCGACCAGGACTCCGTTCCCGCGCATCGTGGCGGGCGGGACGACGACGAGCGGGCGCGGGCTTGCGCGCAGGACGCGCCCCAGCGTCGGATCGGGCCGATCCTCGGTGTCGAAGCGAAAACGCGTCTCGCGACCGACGACCACGATGTCACAACGCGGCGCTTCCGACAGTATGGTCTCCACGGGGTCGCCGACGTCTTCGAGGACGTCGGCGGCGACACCGGCCGCAGTGCAGCGCGCGCGGAACTCGGCGAGGAACTCGAGCACCCGGGCATGCGCATCCATCATCCGGGCGTCGTCCCGCGCTCTCTTGTAGGCGCCGGCGCCCAGCGGAACCGCCTCGCCGCCATGAATGGACGGCGCGTCCAGGATGCCAAGGGCCACCAGGCGGGCACCGAGGCGCCGTCCCCAGTCCAGAGCGAGCGTCGTGGCGGCCTCGCTGCCGCGCGAGCCGTCGAGCGCGACCAGCACGGATCTCAGCATTGACAACGCCACCGTATCGCAGGCATCGGCGCCGCGCTAGCCTGCCGTCACCGTGCGGTCGGAGCCGTGTCGTCGAGCGCGAGGTTCAACGCGAGCACGTTCACGCGTGGCTCGCCGAGGAAGCCCCACTGTCGGCCCTCCGTGTATTTGTCGACGAGCGACTGCACGGCAGCGGGCTCGAGCTTCCGCGCCTTCGCGACCCGGTTGACCTGGAACAGCGCGGCCGCGGGCGAGATGTGCGGATCGAGGCCGCTGGCCGAAGCGGTCACCAGGTCCACGGGCACCGGCGCCTTGGTGTCCGGATCCGCCGCGCGCAGCGCGTCGACACGGTCCTGGACGGTCTCGATCAGCGCACGGCTGGTCGGGCTGAGGTTCGAGCCGGACGAGGCGCTGGCATTGTACGGGTACGGCGAGGTCGCGGACGGGCGCCCCCAGAAGTACTTCGGATCGTCGAAGGGCTGGCCGATGAGCGCAGAGCCCACCACCTTGCCGTTCTTCACGACCAGGCTGCCGCTCGCCTGGTGCGGAAAGACGACCTGGGCGATGCCCGTCACGACCAGCGGGTAGATGACGCCGGTGAGGATGGTGAGGACGACGAGGGAAACGACCGCGGCACGCACGTGCGTCAAGGTTCGAGCTCCTCTACACCAGGCCGAGCGCGACGAGGATCATGTCGACGAGCTTGATGCCCGGGAACGGCACGAGAATGCCGCCGACGCCATAGAGCCAGACGTGGCGGCGGAGGACGGCGGCGGCGCCGATCGCGCGATAGCGCACGCCTTTCAGGGCGAGCGGAATCAGCCCGACGATGATCAGCGCGTTGAAGATGACCGCGGACAGGATCGCGCTCTCCGGCGTGGCCAGTCGCATGATGTTGAGCGCGCTCAGCGCCGGATACGTCGTGGCGAAGGCGGCCGGGATGATCGCGAAGTACTTCGCGACATCGTTGGCAATGCCGAAGGTGGTCAGCGCCCCGCGCGTCATGAGCATCTGCTTGCCCGTTTCGACGACCTCGAGCAGCTTCGTGGGGTTGCTGTCGAGATCGATCATGTTGCCGGCTTCCTTGGCGGCCTGCGTCCCGGAATTCATGGCGACCGCCACGTCCGCCTGAGCGAGCGCGGGCGCGTCGTTCGTCCCATCGCCGGTCATGGCCACCAGCCGCCCCTCGCTCTGCAGATTCCGGATGAGCCTGAGCTTCGTCTCCGGTGTCGCCTGCGCGAGGAAATCGTCCAGGCCCGCCTCCGCCGCGATGGCGGCCGCGGTGAGCGGATTGTCGCCGGTGATCATGACCGTCTTGATGCCCATGCGCCTCAGCTCGCCGAACCGCTCCCTGATGCCGCCCTTCACGATGTCCTTCAGCCGGACGCAGCCGAGGACACGCGGCCCGTCGGCGACGACCAGCGGGGTGGCGCCGGCTTTCGCGATCGTGTCGACCGTCCCGCGAATCTCCGCGGGGACGGCACCGCCGAGCGTCTTGATGTGCGCTTCGATGGCCTCGGCGGCGCCCTTGCGGATCTGGCGGCCGTTCATGTTCACGCCGCTCATCCGCGTCTGCGCGGTGAACGGCACGAATGTCGCGCCGATCTTCGCCACGTCGCGCTCGCGGATGCCGTACTTCTCCTTGGCCAGCACGACGATGCTGCGGCCCTCCGGCGTCTCGTCGGCGAGCGAGGCCAGCTGCGCGGCGTCGGCGAGATCCCGTTCCGTCACCCCCGGGGCGGGCATGAACTCCGTCGCCTGACGGTTGCCGAGCGTGATGGTGCCGGTCTTGTCGAGCAGGAGCACGTCGACGTCGCCGGCGGCCTCCACGGCACGGCCCGACATCGCGATGACGTTCTTCTGGATCATCCGGTCCATACCCGCAATACCGATCGCCGACAGCAGCGCCCCGATGGTCGTCGGAATCAGGCAGACGAGCAGCGCCACCAGTACGGTGACCGTGACCGGCGTCCCCGTGCCGGCCGCCTCGACGGCGTAGAGCGAATAGGGCAGCAGCGTAGCGGTGGCGAGCAGGAAGATGATGGTCATCGCCGCGAGCAGGATGTCCAGCGCAATCTCGTTCGGCGTCTTCTGCCGCTTGGCGCCCTCGACGAGCGCGATCATCCGATCGAGGAACGCCTCGCCGGGATTCGCGGTGACCTCGATCACCAGCCAGTCCGAGAGGACCTGCGTGCCGCCGGTCACGGCGCTGCGGTCGCCGCCGCTCTCGCGGATCACCGGCGCGCTTTCGCCGGTGATGGCCGCCTCGTTCACCGAGGCGACGCCCTCGACGACGGTGCCGTCGACGGGAATGAAGTCCCCCGCCTCCACCAGCACGAACTGCCCCTTGCGCAGTGAGGTGGCCGCCACCATGTCGAAGTCGGCGCCACGAGCTCCGCGCGCGAGCCGCTTGGCCTGGAGATCGCGGCGCGCCCGGCGCAGCGAGGCAGCCTGGGCTTTTCCGCGGCCCTCGGCCACCGCCTCGGCGAAGTTGGCAAAGAGCACCGTGAACCACAGCCACACCGCGACCCAGAAGATGAACCAGGCCGGCGCCTCGCCCTGACCGACGACGGCCTGCGCCCAGAGCAGCGTCGTCAGGATCGAGCCGACGTACACCACGAACATGACCGGGTTCCGCACCTGTCGCCGCGGCGTCAGCTTGCGGAACGAATCGACGATCGCCTGGGTGACGATCGCAGGTTCGAACAGCGCGCGCGCCTTTACCGTTGCCGCCATGCTTTTCGTGTCCTCACTTCGCCGCGACCAGGTTGAGATGCTCGACGACGGGCCCGAGCGCCAGCGCCGGCACGAAGGTCAGGGCGCCCACCAGCACGACCACGCCCACCAGCAGGCCGACGAACAACGGTGTGTGAGTCGGCAGCGTACCCGCCCCCGGCGGAACGATCTTCTTGCGCGCCAGCGAGCCGGCGATGGCCAGCGCCGGCACCGCGAGCCAGTAGCGGGCAAAGAGCATGGCGAAGCCGAGCGCGGTGTTGTAGAAGGGCGTGTTGGCGTTCAGCCCGGCGAACGCGCTGCCGTTGTTGTTGCCGGCCGACGAGAACGCATAGAGCGCCTCGCTGAAGCCGTGCGCGCCGGGATTCGCCATGCTCGACTTCCCCGCCGGCAGGACGACCGCCAGCGCGGTTCCGATCAACACCACCGCCGGCGGAATGAGGATCATCAGCGACGACATCTTCATCTCGTAGGCCTCGATCTTCTTGCCGAGATACTCCGGCGTGCGGCCGATCATGAGACCGGCGACGAAGACCGCGATGATGGCAAAGGCCAGCATCCCGTAGAGTCCCGAGCCGACGCCGCCAAAGACGACCTCGCCGCGCTGTATCAGCCACATCGCAACCAGCCCGCCCATTGGCGTGTACGAGTCGTGCATCGAGTTCACCGACCCGTTCGATGCGGACGTCGTCGCCGTCGCCCAGAGCGCCGAGCTCGCGATGCCGAAACGGACCTCCTTGCCCTCCATGTTGCCGCCCGAGGACAGCGCGCTCGGTGTGTGATCGACGCCCTGCCGGGCGAACACCGCGCCGTTCTGCTCGGAGACCACGCACACCGCGAGCAGCGCGACGAAGATCACCGTCATGGCCGCGAGCACGGCCCAGCCCTGGCGGGTGTCTCCGACCATGACGCCGAACGTGTAGCAGAGCGCCCCCGAGATTACGAGAATCGAGAGCAGCTCGAAGAAATTCGAGAGCGGCGTGGCGTTCTCGAACGGATGCGACGAGTTCACGTTGAAGAAACCGCCGCCGTTGGTACCGAGCTGCTTGATGGCGACCTGCGAGGCGGCCGGGCCGACCGCGATCACCTGCTCGCTCAGCTTCGCCTTCTGCGTCTTCGGCTGGCCCTTGTCGTCCAGCACCGGCGTGCCGTCCTTGTCGGTAACCGGCTGGTCGTACTCGGTCGTCTGCACGACGGTGGCCTTTTGATAGGCTCCGAAGGTCTGCACGACACCCTGCGACACCAGGACGAGCGCGAGGACCATCGACAGCGGCAGCAGGATGTAGATCGTGCTGCGCGTGAGGTCCACCCAGAAGTTCCCGATGGTCTCGGCGGTCCGCCGCGCGAACCCGCGGATCATCGCGATCAGGACCGCCATGCCCGTCGCCGCCGACACGAAGTTCTGGACGGTCAGGCCGAGCATCTGGGTCAGATAGCTCATCGTCGTCTCGCCGCCGTAGCCCTGCCAGTTCGTGTTGGTGGCGAAGCTCACGGCCGTGTTGAACGCCGAATCCGGCGACACCGCGCCGAGGCTTTGCGGGTTCAGCGGCAACACGCTTTGCAGACGCTGGAGCGCGTAGACAGCGAGCAGGCCGACCAGGTTGAACACGAGCATCGCGGCGGCGTAGGTCTTCCAGCCCATCTCCTCCGTCTCGCGCACACCGCTGATCCGATAAACCAGGCGCTCGAGCGAACCGAGCACCGTCCGGTGAAATCCGGGTCGGCCCTCGTAGACACGCGCCATGTAGAGGCCGAGCGGCTTGGCCAGCGCCAAAAGGACGACGATATAGAGGACGAGCTGGAAGATCCCATTGGGGGTCACGAGAAGATCTCCGGCCGAAGCAGTGCGACGACGAGGTACACGAGGAGCCCCAGCGACACGATGAAGCCGACGACGTAAAGAATGGGCATCGGTGCGCCCCCCTACACCCGCTCACACAGCTTGACGAGAAGCCAGGTGAGCGCGAAGAAGCCCACGGCAATTGCCACGTACACGATATCCATCACGACGGCCATCGCATCTCTCCTCTCGCCAGGACCGCTCCGCGGTTCGCGTACGCACAGGCGGACCACGGTGAGCGGCATGCGCCATGCCACCCCAGAGCGCCATCCGATACGATACGACCTCATCAGGAATTCGACCGGCGTCGGGGCAGCGTAAGCACTGTCCCGGCCAGTCGCTCTGGTGCGGGCGTTCGCGGTTTCGGCTCCCGGTGCGACGCGCGCCCAGCGTCCGCAACGATCGCCGGCTGTTCGACGACCCGGCGGAAACCAGGGTCCCGCGCACCGGCCAGATCGAGCGCGTGCCCGTTGGCGCGAACCCATAGGGAAATGCTCCAGAAACCGAGGACGGTGACGGCGATCTCGAGCGCGCGCCGCAACGCCCCCACCGGGACGAACGCCTCGACCACACCGAGCAGCGCAAGCATCGCCGTCGCGATCGCGTAGAGCGCGCCCCACCGTGGCTGCCGCCGGATCCGATCGAGCGTTCCGTACATGACTGCCTCCACCTCTCAGCGTGGCAGGCGTGCCGGAAGCGCCGCCTCAAGAGATCGGCGCGTGAGGTCAGGCGTGCGTCAAGACGAGCGGGCGCGTCGGGGTCGACGGCGCAACGGTATGATCTCCGCGCCTGCAACCGCGGCCAGCGGCGGGCGACGCGAGCGAATCACCCGGATCTGCAGCCCTTCGTGCCGATCCAGCGGCTCGCTCGTCACGGCTAGCGTGCGGGCGTTGGAGCGTACCCACGTAACCAGCGCGCTCAGCACGGTCAGCCCACCGATCCAGTCCACGAGCCGTCGCTGGGACGCTGAGACCTCCAAAATGCCGGTGGCCCAGAGCGTCATTGCGATACCGATGGCGCAGCCGAGAATCCACCACGCCGGCCGCGCGATACTCGGATTCCCGCCGCCGAGCACTCGCCGCCCAGCGGAGTCGCGTGGAGCGTCGCCGCGACCTCGGGCAAACCGCATGGCGCCACCGTCGCATGACGACGCAGACGGGACACGTCAAGATCGACGAGATCCGTATCAAGATTTCGTAAAGATATCGCCACCGAGGCCGGCGCCGCGCAAGTTCCGCCTAAGATGGCCTCGTGCGCGTGCTCGACCTGAAGCACCTCCTCGTGGGCTCTCCGCTTCCCACCGCGCAATTCCGCCACGAGCGTCTCGGCAAAGCGACCGGCCTGGCCGTGTTCGCCTCCGACGCGCTCTCGTCCGTCGCCTATGCGACGGAGGAGATCCTCGTCGTGCTCATCCTGGCGGGCGTGGCGGCGCTGAGCTACTCGCTTCCGATCGGCATCGCGATCGCCGTCCTCGTCGCCATCGTCACCACGTCCTATCGGCAGACGATCCTCGCCTATCCGCAGGGCGGCGGCGCCTACATCGTCGCCAAGGACAACCTCGGCACGGTGCCGGGTCTCATCGCGGGCGCCGCGCTGCTGATCGACTACGTGCTGACGGTATCGGTCAGCGTGGCGGCCGGAATCGCGGCGGTGACCTCCGCCTTCCCCGCGCTCTTTCCGTACCGCGTCACGCTGTGCGTACTGGCGGTGATCGGCATCGCGGTCGCGAACCTCCGCGGGGTGCGCGAATCGGGACGGCTCTTCGCGGTGCCGACGTATCTCTTCGTCGTGAGTCTGCTCGGCCTCATCGTCTATGGCTCGCTCGGCGCGATGTTCGACTGGATCACCGAGGCGCCGTACCAGGAGCACGCCCCGGGGCTCGAGGGCATCACCCTGTTCCTCGTGCTGCGCGCCTTCGCGTCGGGATGCGCTGCCCTCACCGGAGTCGAGGCCGTTTCGAACGGCATCCAGGCCTTCAAGCCCCCCGAGGCGCACAACGCGCGGGTCGTGATGACCTGGCTCGGTGCGCTGCTGATCGTGCTCTTCCTCGGAATCACGTACCTGGCCTACGACTTCGGGATCCGCCCCAGCGAGCACGAAACGGTCGTCTCGCAGCTGGCGCGCCACATCTTCGGCAGGGGGCCCGTGTACTACGAGATCCAGGCGGTCACCATGCTGATCCTGCTGCTCGCCGCCAACACGTCATACGCCGATTTCCCCCGGCTCGCGTCGCTGCTGGCGAAAGACCGGTTCCTCGCACGCCAGTTCGCCAACCAGGGCGATCGTGGCGTGTTCTCGAACGGCATCATCATCCTGAGCGGCCTCGCGGTCGCGCTCCTGATCGCGTTCGGTGGCGATACGAACGCCCTCATTCCGCTCTACGCGGTGGGCGTCTTCGTGTCGTTCACGCTCTCGCAGAGCGGGATGGTGGTGCGCTGGCTTCGACGGCGCCAGCAAGGATGGCGGTGGCGCGTGTGGGTGAACGGCATCGGCGCGTTCACCACGGGCGTCGTGATGCTCACCATCGCGGTGACGAAGTTCGCCCACGGCGCGTGGATCGTCGTGCTCCTCATCCCCGCCTTCGTCGCCGTGTTCGTGCTCGTGCACCGTCACTACGAGGATGTCGCACGACAGCTTTCACTCGACGGAGCCGGGCTCATCACGGCCTCGCCGATCTCGAACACCGTGCTGGTGCTGGTCGGCGATCTCCATCGCGGCGTGCTGGGCGCGCTGAAGTATGCGCGCTCGATCTCGCCGTCGCCGAAGGCCGTCTACGTGGAGGTCGACGCCGAACGCACGCGACGCCTCGAGGAAAAGTGGGGCGCGTGGGGCCTCGGGACACCGCTCATCGTGCTCAGCTCACCCTACCGGTCGCTCCTGCGGCCGTTTCTCGACTACGTCGACAATCTCCTGAGCACGGGCGGTCCCGATCACTACGTGACGATCATCTTGCCCGAGTTCGTCCCCGCGCGCTGGTGGCAGCACCTGCTCCACAACCAGACGGCGCTGCTGATCAAGGGCGCCATGCTGTTCCGCAAGCGCGTCATCGTCGCCGACGTGCCGTACCATCTGTCGTGACCACGCGCAGCGCGATCTCGACCGCGCGGACAATCAGCGGCACGTCCATGCTCGGCTGCTCGAGGCCGGCGGCGACCACCATCGACGGCGAGAGGGGCAGGTGGATGAAGCCGGCCGGTATGTCGAGCGCGCGCGCCTCAAGGAGATGTCGGGTCGTGTAGAACGTCTGGTTGCAGAGATACGTGCCCGCCGTGCTGGACAGGTACGCGGGGACGCCTGCCGCGGTCAGCGCCTCGAGCATGGCGGCCAGCGGCAGTGTGCTGAAGTAGGCGGCGGGTCCGCCGGCGACGCACGGCTCGCCGGTGGCACGGTAGCCGGCGTTGTCGGCGATCTCGAAGTCCATCACGTTCACCGCCACGCGCTCGAGCGCGAGCCGCGCGCGGCCGCCGGCGAGTCCCAGGTGGACGATCGCCCGCGGCGTCGTCTCGCGCAGGAGCTCGACGACGCGGGCGGCCGCGAGGCGGTGATCCACGGGCAGGACCGCGCTCTGCACGATCTCGTCGCCGACGGTGCGCCCGTGGAAGGCCGCGGCGACCTCCCCCGAAGGATTGTCCTTGTAGGTGCCGAAAGGCTCGAAGCCAGTGAGCAGGATCATGCAACACCTTCACGGGCGAGCTCGCTGGCGAGCGTGCGCGCGACGCCGTGCCAGTCGGCGCCGGCGGTCTCGAGCGTGACGCGCGTGCCGTCCGTCTCCTCGACGGCGGCCAGCCGCAGCCGGGCGCCGGCGGCCAACCGCGCCTCGAGGGTGCCGTCATCCATGTCGTACCGGAGCACGCGCGCTCCGAAGTGACGCAGGACGGCAGCGCTCTGCAGCAGCACGTCTGCGGGCGCCGTGCCCACGGTGAGGCGGCGAACGCGACGGCGAGCGAGCCAGCCCGACAGTCCACGCATGACGCTCCCAGGGTAGCAGCCGGCGGCCGCCGTGCGCTATCGTACGTCCATGAGCGACACGAACGAGATCCTCGTCGAGCAGGACGGCCGCGTGGTCACTGTCACGTTCAATCGTCCGGAAGCCCGAAACGCGATGACCTTCGACATGTACGAGCGCCTGCACGACCTCTGCGAGCGCTTCGACACGGATCCCGGCGTGCGCGTGGTCGTGCTGACCGGCGCCGGCGACAAGGCCTTCGTGAGCGGCACCGACATCCGACAGTTCCTGACCTTCAAGACGAAAGAGGACGCGCTCGGCTACGAGTCGCGCATCACGCGGGTGCTGAGCCGCATCCACGCCATGACCAAGCCGACGATCGCCATGGTCCAGGGCGACGCCGTCGGCGGCGGGATGTTCATGTCGCTCGCGTGCGACCTGCGGCTCTGCGCCGAGCACGCGCGCTTCGGAGCGCCGGTGGCACGGACGCTCGGCAACTTCGCGGCGCCGTTCAGCCTCGGCCTGCTGGCTGCGACCGTGGGGCCGATCCGGGCGCGCGAGATCGTGCTCACGGCGCGCCTGGTCGACGCGCCCGACGCCAAGGCCATGGGCCTCGTCGATCAGGTGCACGCGGCGGCGGCGCTCCGCGGGAAGGTCAAGGAGCTGGCGGCTCACGTCGCGGAGCTGGCGCCGCTGACGCTGGCCGCGACGAAGGAGGCGGTGCGTCGCATGCTGGTGGCGACGTCACCCGGCAGCCTCGAGGACCTCCTGCTCAGCTGCTACCTCAGCGAGGACTTCCACGAAGGCGCGCGTGCCTTCCTCGAGAAGCGCAAGGCGAACTGGAAGGGACGCTGATCTAAGCGGCGCGCCGGCCCGAGCGCTCGCGGTACCGCTCGATGGCCGCCACCGCGGTGGCCACCTGCAGCGTCCGATCGATGACGCCCCGCGAGCGCGCGGCCGCCTCGCGCAGCGGACGGTTGCGCTGCACGAGCAGCCCCACCACGAGGGCGGCGCCGAGCATCATGAACGGCAGCCAGCCGCGGCGGCGAAGCTCGTCGACGGCGTCGTTCAGCGCGCGACCGGCGAGGTTGATGTCTTCACGGATTTCAATCGGGTCTCGGCCCATCGCCATGTCTCCTTGATGGAGGCCCGCGTGCGGGCCAGCGTCACCACATTTCGGACCCGGTAAACGGCCCACGCGATCACGAGTCCCGACAGCAGCAGGCCGCCGCCGCCGGCGATGACCAGCGGCTGCCAGCGCGCGTCGAAGATCGGCGCGAGCGCGGCGGTCAGCAGCACGACCAGCGAGGCGACGAGCGTGACGCTGGCCGCGACGGCCACGCCGGCCGCGATACCGGCCGACGTCGCCGCGCGCTTGACCTCCGCCACCGCCAGCTCGAGCTCGAGCCGTGCGAGGTGCCCGAGCCCCTGCTGCACCGACTCGACGCGTCTCAGTGCGGGCCGCGGCAGCGCCGCGACCCTGCCGTCCCCGGTCTCCTGCTCGCCTTCGGCCTTGGCGTCGGGCGCGCCGCGCCGCGCGGCGGCGTGCTCGATTTCCGAGTTCACCTCGGCGCCAAGCAGCAGCGCCATGCCACTCAGGTAGAGCCACAGCATCAGCAGGATGACGCCGCCGATGGAGCCGTAGGTCGCGTTGTAGTTCGCGAAATTCGTCACGTAGAAACGTAGTCCCAACGAGGCGGCGAGCCAGAGGACGAGCGCGACGACCGAGCCCGGCGTGACCCACCGCCAGTGCTGCTCGACGTTCGGCGCCAGGTAGTACACGAGGGCGATGCCGATGGCGACCAGCACCATCACGATGGGGATGCTCGCGATGTTCCACACCAGCGTGAACACGGCACCGAGCCCGACCCAACCCGCCACCGTCTCGCCGATCTTCGGCCCGAAGACCATCAGCACCAGCGCGGTGAGGATGAAGGCCGAAAAGCCGAGCGTCAGGAGGATGGCGAGGAGCCTCGCCTTCCACCACGGTCGTGACTCCTTCACGTCGTAGGCGACGTTGAGCGCGCTCATGATCGACGCCATGCCGTTGCTGCCCGCCCACAACGCGCCGAGCACGCCGATCGACAGCAGGCCGCCGCTGGCGCCGCCCATGATCTCCATCAGCGTCTTCTGAATAAGCGACGAGGCGTCGCCTGGCAGCGCCTCCGAGAGGTACTCCATCAGCCGGTCCATGAGGTTCGGGATCGGCAGCAGCCCCAGCAGCGCGGTCAGGAAGAGCAGCGCAGGAAAGAGCGCGAACAGAAAGTAGTACGCGAGCGCGGCCGCGCGATCGCTGACCTCGTCCGCCGAGAACTCCGCCCACACGCGCCTGGCCAGCTCGACCACGCCGAGACCACCGAGCTTCCATGGGGACGCGTTTCCAGAGACCATCGAGCGATGGACGATGCAGCGGTCATGCCGGCGAGGCGGCGGTAGCGCCGGCAAGGCGCATATCCACGCGGAACAAGGCGTCCTTCAAAAACGCGCTGAGCGCATGCCGCGCCGCGCGGCGGTCGCCGAGTCCCAGCAGGGCCAGGGCTTCCACGCCGGCGGTGTCGCGCTCGGCACGCAGGCCGCGCGACGCGGCGCACAGCGCGAGCGCCTCGGTATAGCGGCCGCGGCCGACCTCGAGCTCGGCCAACCGCCGGAGCACCGCGGCCGCCGTCGCGCGCTCGGCGCGCGGCGCGCCGGCAAGCTGGTAGAGCTCCCGCCAGGACACGAGTGTGCCTCGCGCGGCGTCCTCCTGGCCGAGGTCGTTCTCCAGCTGATACCGCTGGAGCAGCTGCATGCGCGTCCCGGTCCCCTCGAGCGCCCGTAGCGCGCCGCGACGCGCGCGCTCGAGCAGCGACGGCGCTCGCGCGTCGCCCATGAGCGCAGGCTCCGCCATCATGAAATCCACGGCCTCGCCGAAGCGACGGCGCTCGACCAGCTCCTCCGCATAGCGAACGCGGTCGCGGTAGCGCAGCGCAGCGAGCCAGAGACCGAGCGGCAGGCCGGGCGGCTCGCGCGGGGGTTCGAGCACGGCAAGCATGGCGTGCGGACCGCGGGTCTCGAGCGTCAGCTGCGCGAGGTGCAGCAGCGCACGGGCTCCGAAGGATTCCGGAAGCTCGCCGGTCAGCTCGATGAGGCGGCGTGACGGCGCTCCGCCGCGCTCGGCCCACGCCACCAGCTCCGCGTAGCCCTCGACGAGCCGGTTGCCGGGCGCCAGCGCCGACGCCGCGGTCACCGCGGTCCGCGCGCGCTCGGCGTCGCGCGCGTCGAGCAAGATGATCGCGTGATGCAAATGAACGACGAACGCCGATGGCGTCAGCTCCACCGCCTGCGCCAGCGCCTGCTCGGCCTCGGTGAGTCGGTCCTGCTCGGCGAGCGCGTGGGCCAGATACAGATGCAGGTGCGCGTCGTGTGGCGCCCGTGCGACGGCAGCGCGCAAGAGCGTCTCGGCGGTGACGAGCTCGCGCCGCGACAGCGCGCGCTGGCCACGCCAGAACAGCCGCTCCGTGCGGCCGAACATAGCGGAATTTTACTGTAGGATCGGGCGGCGGCCGAAAAGACCGTTGACCGCGCGAAAGGGGCACGTCGATGGCGGCATTTGCCGAGTACGAGCGATACGACGCACTGGGGCTCGCGGAGCTGGTGAAGGCCCGCCAGGTGACGGCGGAGGAGCTGCTCGACGCGGCGATCGCGCGCGTCGACGCGCGGAATCCCGTCGTCAACGCCGTCACGATGCCGCTGCACGACTACGCGCGCCGGGCCCTGGCGGCGGGACTTCCGGACGGCCCGTTCCGCGGCGTCCCCTTCCTGATGAAGGACCTCACGGCCCCGATAGCCGGCGTTCCCATGACGCGCTCGTGCCGGTATTACGCCGATGCGCCGCCACCCACCGTGGACAGCGTGCACGTCGAGCGGCTCAAGCGCGCCGGCCTCGTCATCTTCGGCCGCACCAACACGTGCGAGCTCGGTCTGTCGCTCACGTGCGAGCCGCAGATGCACGGCCCCACGCGCAATCCGTGGGATCCCGCGCGGATCTCCGGCGGCTCCAGCGGCGGGGCGGCGGCGGCCGTCGGCGCGCGCATGCTGCCGATGGCCCACGCCACCGACGGCTTCGGCTCCATCCGCGCACCGGCTGCCTGCTGCGGCCTCGTGGGCCTGAAGCCCACGCGAGGGCGGAACACCTTCGCGCCCTACACGGGCGAGGGGCTCGGCGGACTGTCGGCGGAGCACGCGGTGACGCTGAGCGTACGCGACTCGGCGGCGCTCCTCGACGCAACGGCGGGCCCGGGGCCCGGCGATCCGTACGTGGCGCCACCCGCCGCGCGCCCGTTCCTCGCCGAGGTGGGCGCCGACCCGGGGCGATTGCGCATCGCGTTCACCAGCGCCGCGCCGAATGGCGCCCAGGTCGACGCCGAGAGCGTCCGCGCGCTCGGCGAGACGGCGAAGCTCTGCGCCGACCTCGGACATCACGTGGAGGAGCAGAAGCCGACGATCGACGGCGAGGCCGTAGTACCGACCTTTCTGACGCTGGCCGCCGCCAATACGGTCGTGAATCTGGCCGGCAATCCGGCCAAGGGCCGCCCGGCGCGCGAGGACGAAGTCGAGCGCATCACATGGGCGACCGCCAGGGTCGGCGAGCGCATCAGCGCCGCCGACTACGTGCGCGCCACGCAGACGGCGCACCGGCTTGGCCGGCAGATGGCGGCGTTCCACGCGCGGTGCGACGTGCTGCTCACCCCGGGCCTCGCCACGCTGCCCGTACCGCTCGGCGTCATCGACATGATGATGGAGGACCTTGAAGAGTACTGGCGGCGCGTATTTCACTTCTCGCCGTTCACCGTCTGGTTCAACATCACCGGCCAGCCGGCCATGATGCTACCGCTCGGCCGCGCGTCGAACGGCATGCCGATCGCGACACAGCTCGTCGGTCGCTACGGCGACGAGGCGACGCTCTTCCGTCTGGCCGCGCAGCTCGAGACGGCACGACCGTGGTTCGATCGTCGGCCTCCACTTGCGATGTGAGCCACCCGGATCGGTTCAACATGGCACGGATGCGTCAGGCTGGGCGGCACCAGGGTGTCCCGTCCTCCGAAATTCCGCTCGATTCCGCTTGGCTCGGAACCTGCTCCGCGCTGTGCGCCGACCGTCGGTGCTTGGACCCACGAACCGCGGTGGTGAGAGGGGGTGGCGGACATGTTCAAGTGCACGAAGTGCGGCAAGACCTCGCCGAAGTTCACGAACTGCTGCGGAACGCCGATGAAGAAGGGCTAGGCGCAAGGGAGCGCCCCGGCCGCACCCGGGGCGCTTCCCTGCTCACACCGTGAATCTCAGCCCGTCGCGCGTCCGCACGATGTAGCCGGGCTGCGGGAAATGCGCGGGGAGGATGAGCGTGCCGCTGTCCGCATGGCGCTCGACGAATTCGCGCCGGGTCTTGGCCGCGCGGACACCGTCGTAGCAGAAGCGACTCGACCACTCCGGCTCGGCCACCTGCACCACGCGGTGCATCACGTCTCCGGAGAACACGGCCTCGCCCGCGCTGGTGGCGAGGCGTACGCTGACGTGCCCGGGCGTGTGACCGGCGGACGGCTCGAAGCGAAGCCAGCGATCGATGCGATGCGCGTCGTCGACCAGCTGGGCCTGACCGGCGGCCACCACCGGTAGCACGCTGTCGTCGATGCACGCGGCATCCTCGGCGCCGCGCTCGGTCTCGTGCTTCCAGAACGACCACTCCTCGCCCGCGAAGACGTACCGGGCGTTCGGAAAGGTCGGCACCCACCGGCCGTTCACGAGTCGCGTATTCCAGCCGACGTGATCCACGTGCATGTGCGTGATCACGACCACGTCCACCTGCTCGGGCGTGACGCCGGCGACGGTCAGATCGTCGAGGAACGTGCCCTGCCGTCGATGCCACAGCGGGTTGTCGCGCGTCTTGTCGTTGCCGACTCCCGTGTCGATCAGCACCAGATGCTCGGGCGTTCGGACGACCCACGTGCCGATCCGCGAGCCGAGATCGTCGGTCGCCGTATCCCAGAACGGCCCGAGCCATCCTCGATGGCGCGCCAGCGCCTCCGGCGTCGAGGTCGGCAGCATCGACGCGGTTGGATACGTCGAGCGCGGAATCTCGACGACCCGCGTGACCGTCACCTCGCCCAGCGTCAGCGCCGCCATCTCCGGCTCTCCGTCAGCGGTGAGGCAAGAGCTTCAGCAGCGGCTCGAGGTGCTTCGGATCGGGTGTGAGCTGTCCCACGCGATGCGCGTGCACGGCGGCCACGATCGCCTCGTTGAACGGGGTCGGCACCGCCACCGTCCGCCCTTGCGTGACCACGTGGCCGTTGAGGAAGTCGATCTCGGTGCGCCGGCGCTTCATCACGTCCTGTAGAAACGAGGGCCGCCCGCCGGTGCGTCGCTTGGCCTCGGCGGCGAGGTCCGCCTCGACCTCGGCGAGACCGCGGCCGTCGGCGGCATCGACGATACGCTGCGCGGCGATGCCGATGAGCGGCTCGATCTCGTGGCCCAGCGCGCGGCCCACCTGCACGGCCTCGGCGCCGAGCTGGATGGCGATCCGTCGCGGTCCCGGCTCCAGCCGGATCTCCGCGGAGCCGAGCCCGCTCAGCCCGGCCAGCGCGTTGCCCATGCAGTTCACCGCGAGCTTCGACCAGCGCTCGCCCCAGAGGTTGGTCGTGACGTGGGTGGGCGCCACGCCGGACATCAGCGTCGCGAGCGCCTGCGCGCGCGGCGTGTCGCGCCCGTCGAGCTCGCCGATCTTGAAGCCGACCGTCGTCGTGTCGGTGCGGATGGCGTGGCCCGGCTCGTACATGCCGGCGCTGATCACGATGACGCAGCCGAGCGTGCGCTCGCGTCCGACCACCGCCGCGACCCGCTCATCGTTCACGCCGTTCTGAAAGTCCACGACGACGCCGTCGGGCTGCCGCAGGTAGCCGGCCGCGAGCTGCGCGGCCCACTCAGTGTCGTAGCCCTTCACCGCGAGAAAGATCGCGTCGAACGGCTCGTCCACCGACGACAGCTCGTACAGATGGAGCGCGCGCACGGGGATGACGTGCTCGCCACAGGTCCCCGACAGCCGCAGCCCGTGCTGCTTCATCGCTTCCACGTGATCGGGCCACTGGTCGACGAGCGTGACATTCGCGCCGGCCTTCGTCAGCATGCCGCCGACGACGGAGCCGATGGCGCCGGCACCGAGGATGGCAATGCGCATTCGTCAGACCTCCCCGGGCGGGAGTCTATCACCGTCCGCGCGCCCTCAGACCGAGCTCGCCCGTCGCCACGACGGAGGCAGCAGCGACAGGGCGGCCTCGACAACCGTCGCCGGCGGCACCAGTCGCAAGCAATCATGATGTCCCTCGGGACAGATGCTCTTGTAGCAGTACTTGCACGGGACGTCGTGGAAGAGGACGCGGTGCGCTACCGCCCACGGCGTGTGCTGGGGATTCGTCAGCGCGTAGAGGTCGACGACTGGCGTGCCGACGGCGGCCGCCACGTGCACGGGGCCGGAGTTGTTGCACAGCAGCAGCGGCGCCGCTTCCACGAGCGCCGCGAACTCCCCGAGCGGAAGACCATCGAGCATGTGCGTCTCGACGTCCGGCATGGCTGCCAGCATCTCCTCCAGCGCGCGGTCGTCGCCGACTCCGCTCAGCACGATGGCGCAGCCGGTGTCGCGCGCGAGCGTCCGCGCCGCTTGCGCGAACTGCGCGGGCGGATAGCGACGCGATGGCGCCGTCGCTCCCGGAGGGTCCGCGATCCGGAGCCGACCGACGGCGTGCGCCACGAGGTGCGGCGTCAGCTCGACCTCGACGGCTCGGTCTCGTGTGCGGCCGCGTGCTGGTGGGACAGGAAGGGCGCCTCGACGCCGCGTCGGCCGCGATGGCGCGCAGCCCGCTGCCCCCGGTCGCCGATGCGCCGGGCAAGCCGATCCTCGGATTTCTTTGCGCAGCGTCGATGGTCCGACGCGACGCATTCTTCGGCGCCGGCGGGTTCGAGCCGCGGTTCTTTCTGGGTGGCGAAGAGGAGCTGCTCGCGCTCGATCTTGCGGCCCGGGGCTGGGCGCTGTCCTACGTCCCGGACATCGTCGTTCACCACCATCCGTCGCCGCGCCGCGACGCCGTCCGGCGTGGCGCGCTGCTGCTCCGCAACGCGCTCTGGGTGGCATGGCTGCGCCGGCCGCTGCCCGATGCGATACGGCAAAGCGCGGCGGTCCTCGCCCGGACCTCGAGCCGACGGGAGCGGGCGGCCGCCGTCCTGGCCGCCCTGCGTGGGTCGCCATAGGTGCTGCGCCGGCGCCGGGTCGTTCCCCTATATATAAAGGAAGCGCTTCGGCGGCTGGACGAACAGCGCTATGCGGAGCGGCGACGCCGGCGGCGCGAGGTCGTCGGTTCCGGGATCGAGTCCGGGCTGGCCTCCGGCTCGAGCAACCGCTTGGCGAGATAGTATTTCTTGGGGTGGCGGCGCTCGGCGCGACCGCGCTCACGATCACGCTCGATCTGGCGCTCGATTGCCGCGAACGCCTGCTCGAACGCCAGGCGCGTCTCGGCGGCTGTCGCCTCGGCATGGAGCTCAGGACGACGGGGGACGTCGACCGTCAGCGAGCAGCGCATGTCCACGCCGCCCTTCGTCCCGTTCTCGTCGCTGAACTGCACGCGTACCGTCGTCGCCGCTACCTGCAGCCGGGCCAGTGTATTGGTCACCTTGCCGGAGATCAGCGTACGCAGCGCGCGGTCGTCACCCAGTCCTTCGATCACGACGGACATGGTCGCCTCCTTACCAGCAATGTACATGCCGTGGACCGTCGTGGCACCCCCGTTGCTGACTCTGCGCCCGAGGGGGTGATGCACGTGATCACATTCGGAGTAGCGTGGGCTCAGACACCGACACCGCCGGCGTCACCGGCGGTCCCGGCCGCCGGCACGGCGGCTCAGGGAGGCGGCATGGCTGCCGCCGGCTTCCTGATCGTGATCGGGCTGCTGATCCTGGTCGGCATCGCAGTGAAGCTGTACGACCGCAAGCGGAAGCGCGACGCCCAAGCGGTGCATTTGCAGGCGCAAGTCTCGGATGCACTGATGCGGGACGCTGGGCTGGCCGGACTCCTGCTCACCCCGACCGCGCACCTGCGTGGCGGCGAGGCGATCGTGGAGATCTCCGGCGACGTACCGAGCGAAGCGGCGCGGGAGGCGGCGGTGCGCATCGCGCGTGAGGAAGCCGCGCGCGTTCGTCCCGACGTCCGGATCGAAGACAAGGTGCGCGTGGGTGCGACGCGGGCGGCCTAAGGCCGTCCGCGCAGTGCCCGTTCGAGCTGCGCCAGGTGGTTCGCGTCGTGCCAGGCCATCACGGTCAAGAAGTCGTCGACCGTGCGGCGGCCACGCGAGTCCACCTGGTGCCCCGCGCGCCGCCACGCGGCGCTCGGCAATCCCTCCAGCAGCGTCAGTGTCTCCGTGCGTCGGGCCGCGAACGTCGCGGCGGCCGCACGCGCATCCTGCCGCAGATACTGCCGCTCGATCGCCCAGCGTGCCGGATGCGTCGTCGGGAATCGCGGCTCGTCGCTGTTCACGATGAGCGCGAGCCGATCGTGAAACGACTCCTCGAGGTCGCGCAGGTGACACACCACCTCGACCGGCGCCCAGGCATCGGCCGCGGGCCGTCGCGCGAGAGTCTCGTCATCGACCTCGTGAAGCCTGGCCGCGAGCTCCTGGCGCGTGGACGCGAGTCTCGCTAGTCGATCGCCGCGAG
Source organism: Candidatus Methylomirabilota bacterium (assembly GCA_035605575.1). GTDB lineage: Bacteria > Methylomirabilota > Methylomirabilia > Rokubacteriales > CSP1-6 > AR12. The sequence continues at coordinate 21,400 of DASTCJ010000004.1, read as the reverse complement.
GCCGCCGGGCCCACACCGCGATTTGCGAAGTGACGTCCGTCATCGCACGACGGCCGTGAACAGTGGCATCACGCGTGCACCCGCTCCCCGACTCTGGAGGTGTCTATGAGCTGGAAGCTGTTCGTCGTATGCATGCTCGCGCTGACGGGTGCCGTCGCGGGTTGCGCGAGCACATCGGATCCGTACTATTCGTCGACCTCGACCATAAACCATCCGACCGCGTCTCCGCACTCGATCGCTCCCGGGCGAACGGACGGGCCGCAGATCGACAACGCCGACGCGGCGGGGCCCGCAAGTGTTCCCGGCACGCACACCGGCGGGCAGCCGGCGGTCATCGTGCCGGCGCCGCCCGCGGCTTCACCCGTGATCATCGTACCGCCGGCCGAGTCGGCGCAGCCCGTCGTCGTTCCGCCTGCGCAGCCTCGCTAACGCATATCGCACCGGCCGGGCGCACGCCCGGCCGGTGGCTCGCTCAGCGCTCCTCGGGTAGGATAGGGCGATTTCCACCCGGGAGGCCTCGATGCCGGAATCGATCCCCGCCCCTCTGATCATCGACACCGTCAAGGACACGTTCAAGGAAGCGCGCGCCGCGCTCGCGAAGGAAGGCGTGCGGACGCGGCACGACCATCTCGGCTGGATCCTCAGCGTGCCCGACACCCACCAGAAGAGCGTGCTGGCCGCGCTCGACAAGGAGCGCGCGCTGCGCGTGCTCACGTGCTCGACCGAGGACGAGGCCAACGCCATCGCGGCCGGGCTCTGGATCGGCGGCGAGCCGGTGATCGTCATGATCCAGCACGCCGGCCTGTACGCCTCCATCAACACGCTCCGCGGCGTGGCCATGGACGGGCGCGTGCCGATTTTTTACATGATCGGCCTCCTGAGCCGCGAGAAGGACAAGGACCCGCGCGAGTCGCGCCACTCGATGGTGCGCTACTGCGAGCCGATTCTCGACCTCTTCGGCGTGCCGCACGCGCGCCTGGAAGGTCCCAACGACGTGCAGCGGATCCCCGAATACTTTCGGCTCAGCCGCGAGCGCCGCGGACCCGCCGCGGTGCTCGTGGGATTGGAGACGAGCTGATGGCGATGAAACCCGAAGAGGTGTTGCGTCTGATCGCCGCCGAGCGCGGCGACGCCATCTGCGTGCCGACGATGACGACCTCGCCCGCCTGGCGCACGCTCGCGCCCGACGATCTGTCCGTCGGCTGCGTGGGGTTCATGGGCGGCGCGTCGTCGCTGGGTCTCGGACTCGCGCTGGCGCATCCCGAACGGCGCGTCATCGTCTTCGACGGCGACGGCTCGCTGCTGATGCAGCTCGGAGCGCTCGCGACGAATGCCGGCGCGGGCGCGCGCAACTTCGTTCATCTGCTGTTCAAGAACAACGTCTATCACACGTCCGGCGCGCAGGAGATCCCCGGCGGCGACGGCGTGGATTTCGTGACGATGGCCAAGGGGGCGGGGTATCGCGAGGTCTTCGCCATCCACGAGCTGCCGGAGCTGAAGCGACGGCTGCCGCACATCCTCACCGCGGACGGACCGTTGTTCGTGCAGCTCCACACGACGCTCGCCGACCAGACCCCGATGACGGCGGGCATGGGCGTGCCCTTCGCGAAGCAAGTCGAGACACTGCGCGGGCGGCTGCTCGCGCTCGACACCACGCGCTGAGGCGGGGCGGCACCGACCGCCCCGCCGCGCGCGCGTCACATCTGGATGTCGGCGGACTTGATGCGCCGGACGCCGGCGCCCGTCATGTCGCTCCACGCCTTGCCGAGCGAGCCGCCGGCATCGATGCCCCGCGTGGCGTCCTCGATCACCAGCGCCTCGAAGCCGGCACGCCGCGCATCGAGCGCCGACCACGCGACGCAGAAGTCGGTGGCGAGGCCCGTCAGGAACACTCGCTTGAACCCGCGCTCCTGCAGATACCCCGCGAGCCCGGTCTTGGTCTTGCGGTCCGCCTCGAGAAATGCGGAGTAGGAGTCGACCTGCTGACGATAGCCCTTGCGGATGATCAGCTCGGCGTGCGGGATCTTGAGCTCGCGATGCAGATCGGCGTCGGCGGTGCCCTGGATGCAGTGATCCGGCCACAGCACCTGCTTGCCGTACGGCAACGTCACCGTGTCGAACGGCTTCTTCCCGGAGTGGCTCGAGGCAAACGAGATGTGGCCGGACGTGTGCCAGTCCTGCGTGAGGATCACGTGCCGGAAGGCCGGGGCGAGGCGGTTGATGATTGGAATGACCTTGTCGCCCTCGGGCACCGGCAGGGTGCCGCCCGGCAGGAAGCAGTTCTGCACGTCGATGACGGCAAGGACGTCGTCGTCCCCCGGCGCGATGCGCGTCTGCGCGCGCACCATCGCGGGCACGGCGGCCAGCGCGACGGCGCCGGCGAGGAGCGTCAACAGGTCGCGGCGATACAGGGTCGTCATGGCGGCCTCCTGGTGACCGGTGTGCGGTTACGCTAGCGCCGGCGCGCGTCCGAGACAAGCGGGCCGTCGTCTTGACAAGAAATTATCCAAGGATAAAGTTTCTCGTATGACACAGCGCCTCGTGCGCGATCACATGGATCGGTTCGTCGCGCGCTGTCGGGCGGCGTCGCTCGCGGTCACTCCGCAGCGGCTCGCGATTTTCCGTCAGCTCGCGACCACGGATCGCCATCCCAGCGCCGAAGAGCTGCACGCGGCCGTGCGGGGCGAGATGCCGACGCTGTCACTGGCCACCGTGTACAAGACGCTCGACACCCTGGCCGGGATCGGTGCCGTGCGGCCGGTGTCGCGGCTCGGCGCGCGCGGACGCTGGGACGCCAACCTCGGATCACATCATCACCTGATCTGCACCGAGTGTGGCGCCGTCAGCGACGTGACGGCGCCGGCGCTGGACGCCGCCGCCGAACCGGCTCGACGGGCGGCGGCGCGCCACGGGTTCGCGGTGGCGGGGCACGCCGTCGAGATCTTCGGTCGCTGTGCGGTGTGCCGCCGCCGGCGACCGTCACCATACCCCAAGGACGAGGAAGGGAGAGCGAGATGGCCGAAACGATGACCGCCGGGCTCAGGCTCGGGCAGCGGGTGCCCGACTTCGAGCTCATCACCTACGAGCCCACGAAGGGCGACTTCGGCAAGTTCAGCCTGAAGGACCAGATCGCCAACAAGCGGTGGACGATCCTGTTCTTCTACCCGGCCGACTTCACGTTCGTCTGAGCGACGGAGTTTGCTGCTCTGGCAGAGCAGCACGAGCGGTTCCAGAAGATGGGCGCCGACATCGTCACCGTCAGCACCGACACGCAGTTCACGCATCTGGCGTGGCAGCGCAGCGAAAAGGAACTGGCCAACGTGAAGTACTCGATGGGTGCCGACCCGACCGGCACCGTGTCGCGTATGTTCGGTGTCTACAACGAGGAGAACGGGCTCGATCTCCGCGGCACCTTCCTCATCGGCCCCGACGGCAAGCTGATGGGCATGGAGATGAACTTCTACAACCTCGGCCGCAACATCGACGAGCTGATGCGAAAGTTCAAGGCCAACATCTACATGATGAAGAAGGGCGGCAACGAAGTCTGCCCGTCGAAGTGGAAAGACGAGGGCGACAAGACGCTCGTCAATCCCGGCGCCAAGATGGTCGGCAAGGTGCACGAGGCGCTGCAGGGCTCCTGATCCGTTTGACTTGCTCACGCGGGCTGGCCTAGGCTCGCCCGCGTGGGCTACGTCGAGAAGCATCTCCTGCCGCGGGAGCGGCTCCTGTACACGACGCGACTGCACTGGGGGCTCTTCGCCAAGCCGGTGCTCGCGATGATCGGCGGCGTCGTGCTGACGTGGCTGCTCTACACCGGCGTGCCCGATCCACCGTGGCTGTGGCAGGTCGGCGTTCTGGTCGCGGTGTCCGGGGTGCTCTGGCTCGCCGTCCGCTGGATCGAGTGGGAGACCTCCGAGTTCGCCGTCACGTCCGTGCGCTTGATCTTCAAGGTCGGTCTCGTCGCGCGCTACACGACGGAGCTCCTGCTCTCCAAGGTCGAGTCAATCTCCGTCACCCAGGGTCCGATCGGCCGCGTGCTGAACTACGGCGATCTCACGGTGACCGGAACCGGCGCCGTGCGTGAGGTGTTTCCGCGCGTGCACGATCCCGTGGGCTTCCGCAATGCCGTGCAGCATGCGTCGGCCCGCCCGCCCGGCATCGAGTGAAGTTCGACCTCGCGATCCTCGCCAGCGAGCCCCTGCCGGTCGTGGTTCGTCAGGTGCAGCTTGCCGAGCGCCTCGGTTACGACACCGCGTGGATCACGGACACGCATCTGGTCTGCCGCGAGCTCTGGGTCACTCTCGCCGCCTGCGCAGCGGCCACCAGCCGCATCCGGCTGGGCCCCGGCGTCACGGTGCCGCACTCGCGCCACGTCTCCGTCACCGCGAGCGCGATCGCCTCCCTTCACGAGCTGGCGCCCGGACGCGTGGTGCTCGGCGTCGGTACCGGCGGCAGCAGCGCGCAGACGATGGGGCTCACGCTCGAGCAGGTCGGCCGCCCGGCCACGCTGGCCGCGATGGCGGCGGCCGTGCGGGGGCTGCTCGCGGGCGAGAGCGTGCGCTTCGAGACGGGCGTGGATGGCCGGCTCGCGTGGCTCGAGCGGCCGCCCGTGATCCCGATCTACCTGGCGGGATCCGGGCCGCGCATGCTCGAAACGGCGGGCCGCCTCGGCGACGGTGCCATCGTGTACGCGACCGTCCAGCCGGACGTGCTGAACGCCGCCCTCGCGCACGTGGCACGGGGTGCCAGCGCCGGGGGACGCGGACTGCACGATGTCGACGTCGCGCTGTGGGCGCCGATGTCCATCGGGCGCGACCGCGCGCTCGCCCGCGATCACGCACGTGGGCGCGTCGCCTCGGCGTGCCGGCATCCTCTGCCGGTGCGCCTGTCCGAGGACGACGAGGCGGCGATGCGCCGGGTGCGGGAGGCCTACGATGCATATCAGCACGCGACGGCCAACTCGCGCCACCGCGCGCTCGTGCCCGATCGTCTCGTGGACCTGATGGCCCTGGCCGGCACCCCGGACGACGTGCGCGCGCAGGTGGAGCGGCTGCGAGAGGTGCGTGGCTTGTCGCGCGTGATCGTGTTCCCGCAGGTGCCCGAGCCCGGATTCCCGGCCAGAGAGGCAATTCTCACACTGTTCGCGGACGAGGTCATCGCGCGGCTCGTCTGAGTCGCTGGCACATGACTTGGAAGGGTTCGTCTCCATGCGACGAACGATCGCCGCCGTGGCGGCCTTCGCGCTCCTCACCACGGGGTGTGCGACGTATTCGTGGTACCGCGCCGACACGCCTCCGGACGTCGTTGCGCGCGATCAGGCGGAGTGTTACGACCTCGCGCGCGCCTCGAAAGTCGACGTGCCGTTCAGCGCGTTTCCGGGCGCGTACGGCCCGCGGCCGTGGCCGGCCGTCGGAGGCGTCGATGCGTACGCCGGCGTCGCCGGCGATCCACGCTGGCGCATGGAGACCGATCAGCGGCTGCACGACCAGTGCATGCGCGGCCGCGGCTACGAGCTGCAGCGCATGCCGAAAGCATAACCGTCAGCAGCGGGCGACAAGCCCGGCGATCAGGTCGGTCAACTCCGCCAGGTCCGGCGGCTTGATCCGCACTTCGGTGAAGCCCGCGCGAAGCAGCGCCTCCTCGGCATCGAGCCGGCCGGTCAGGGCGATGGCCGGGACGTCGCCGCCGCGTCGGATCGGAAGCCCGCGGACGGCGCGGATGAGCCAGAAGCCGTCGTGCCGCGGCATGCTGACGTCGGAGACGAGGACATCGGGCGGCACCTCGGACATCACCCACATCGCGGCCTCGGCGGATGAGACCGCCGTGACCTCGGCGTCGCAGTCCTTCAGGTAATCCGCAACGGCTTCGCGAACTCCTTCGTCGTCGTCCACGACGAGCACGCGTACTCCGGCGATTGCCGATGAAGACACGGCCGCCCTCCATCCTCGTCCGGAGAGCCGGCCCACGCCGGATCCCACGTTCTTCGGCAACCCCGCTATCTGCGAGTCATTCCCAGACCGGTGGCTTTGCGTCCCAGCCTCGCGGCTGGTTTGCCTTTGTCGGAACGAGGCATTGCCTTCAGAGAGCAACGGCCGCGCCAAACAGGGCCACCCGACGCTTCCGCCGTAGTTTTCCGGCCTTACGCGTCACGCCCGTGCGCGGCCGGCGGCGATCGGCGGTGAGTTCCTGACCATTCGCCGCACGCGCGACGCCACGACCTGCGCGACGCCACGCGCTTGACTTGTATACATCTCGCATATAAAGTCCCCGCTACTCGCCCTCCCGAAGGAGCGCCGGTGCCCAACGGCTCGCGACCCAGGACCTATCTCGCCGACTCCGTGTATGTCGCGCTCCGCCGCGCGCTCGTCGCCGGCGATTTCGATCCCGGCGAGCCGCTCACGGAGGGCGAGCTCTGTCGCCGCTTCGCGGTGAGTCGCACGCCCGTGCGCGAGGCGCTCGCCAAGCTGGAGCGTGATCAGCTGGTGCGGGTCGTTCCGAAGAAAGGCGCGTTCGTGCGCTCGCTCTCGCACGCGGAGATTCGGGAGCTGTACCAGCTGCGCGAGGCGCTCGAGGCGCTCGCGGTGCGGCTGGCGGCGCCGCGCGGGGACCGTGCGGAGCTCGACGACTTCGCCCGGCGCTTTCGCGAGCTGCGCGCACGCCGCCAGGTCGCCTACACCGACGTTCGTGCGCTCGGCGAGGAGTTTCATCGCTACCTCGTCAAGCGCGCCGGCAACACGCGCCTCGTACAGATCCTCGAGGACCTGCGCGAGCAGCTGCAGCCGGTGTGGACGATGGCGATCGTCGCCCCGCGCCGCGTGCACGGCCTCGTTCGCGAGCATCTCGCAATCATCGCCGCCCTCGAGCGCGGCGACGCCCGCCGCGCCGAGCGCCTGATGCTCGACCACCTCCGCCGCGTCCGCGACGCCGTGTTCTATCTAGATGGGGGCCCCGAAATGGCCCCCATACCCCCCAATACTCGGCCCGCCCCGGCCAAGCCGTGGCGCGCCTTGGGAACGCGCGCCGCGGGTCCGCGGCGCCACTCGTGAGGAGGCCATCATGAGCATGAGTCCGTTCCGCAAGACGCTCGAGACGGCGGTGAATGCGCGGCATAGCCGCCTCAACCCGTTCACCGAGCGCTGGGTCAAGGGCGAGCTGTCGCGCGCGCAGCTCGGCGCGTGGGCCGCCCAGCATTATCAGTACGTCTCGCAGTTTCCGCGCTGGTGCGCGACGGTGTACGGCACGTGCACCGATCCCGACGCGCGCGATTTCCTGCTCGAGAACATCGTCGAGGAGGAGTCGGGCGTCAAGCACGTCGACCTGTTGATCCGCTTCGCCGAGGCGTGCGGGGTGACACGCAACGAAGTGGAGACGAAGGCGCAGCTGCCGACCACTCGTGGCCTCACCGCCTGGTGCTTCGAGATGTCGCACAAGCCGTTTCACATCGCGGCGGCCGGACTGCTGGTGGGGCTCGAGTCGCAGGTGCCCGGAATCTACAAGCGCAACCTGCCTCCGCTCAAGACGCACTACGGCTTCACCGATCACGAGGTCGAGTTCTTCGCGATTCACATCGAAGCCGACGAGGTGCACGGCGAGCGCGGCTATCAGATCGTCGAGCGGCACGCCACCAGCGCGGACACGCAGGCGGAGGCAGTGGAAGCGGTGCGCCAGGCGACGGAGATGCGCTGGCAGTACATGAGCGGCCTCTATCGCGCTTACGTGCTGAAGGAGGAGATGTGACGGCGCGGCGCGTGCGGGTGGCGCGGCTCGACGATCTGCGGGCGGGCCGCCCTCTGCGCGTGGACGACGCCGCCGACACACCGATCGTCGTCGTGCGCGCCGGCGACGCCGTGTATGCGTGCGGCGCGGTGTGCGCACACCAGGGCGGACCGCTCGACGAGGGCAAGCTGTCCGGCACGCGGCTCGCCTGCCCGTGGCATGGCTGGATGTACGACGTGCGCACCGGCGCGTGTCTGTTCCCGGGACGCGGCGGGCGCGTGCCGAACTATCCGGCGCACGTCGACGGTGGCGACGTGTGGGTCGACGTTCCCGCCGACGGAGTAGCTGGATGCTGACGCGCAAGGAGGCGCGCGCCGCCATCGAGCGCGGGCTCGCCAAGGCCGAGCAGCTCGGCTTCAAGGTCGCGGTGGCGGTGGTCGATGCCGCCGGCCACCTGGTGGCGTGTGATCGCATGGACGGCGCCCTCTGGATCACCCCGGAGATTGCGCGCGCCAAGGCCAACGCCGCCGCCGCCTTCCAGGCGACCACCCACGACCTGGAAGCGCGCTTCGCCACCGCGCGCGCTCTTTTCGCCGGCAACGTCGCCGCGCTCGGCGATTACAAGCTGGTGTTCGGCCGCGGCGGCGTGCCGCTGGTCGCCGGCGATCGCATCGTCGGCGCCGTCGGCGTCAGTGGTGCCGTGCCGCCCGACAACGATCATGTGATCGCCGACGCCGCGGCCGGACATCCCGTGATCCCCAAGACCCACTGACGTGCGGCGCGCGCTCATCGTCGCGTTCGCTCTGCTGCTGCTGTCGCCGTCGATGCTGCCGGCGCAGCCGAAGCCGCTGCACCTCGTGCTCACGCCGTCGCAGAAGCCCACGGACCTGCTCGCCACGGGGGAAGAGTTCGGTCAGGTGCTCGGCCGGCTCGTCGGTCGACCGGTCCGCGTCACCGTCGCGTCGGATTACGCGGCAGTGGTCGAGGCCTTGCGCAACCGCACCGCCGACCTCGCCTTCGTCCATCCCGTCGGATACGTCCTCGCCAACCGCGAGGCGAAGGCGCTGATCGTGGCCAAGAACGTCTGGCACGGCAAGAGCACGTTCACCTCCCGCGTCTTCGTGCGACGCGACGCCGGGATCCGGCAGCTCGAGGACCTGCGAGGGAGGACCATGGCCTTCGTCGACCCCGCCAGCTCCTCCGGCTACACCTATCCGATGGTCCTGCTGATCCAGCGCGGGCTCGTGCGCAATCGCGATCCCAAAACCTTCTTTCGCGAGGTCGTCTTTGCCGGCTCGCACGACGCCGCCATGCGGGCGCTCGTGAACGGCCACGTCGACGCGATCGCCTCGTTCGATCTCGCGCCCCAGCAGTACCTGAAAGATCCGGCCGAGCGGGAGGCGATCGTGTTCGTCGCGGAGACGCCGGCCATCCCGGAGGCCGGCATCGCCGCCCGCGACGGCCTCGACGCCGAGACGTTCGCGCGCGTTCGTAGCGCGCTGCTGTCCATCCGCGCGCCCGTCTATGCCGACCTCCTCAAGCGTCTGTACGACATCGACGGTTTCGAGCCGGCCGAGGATCGCGAGTACGACTCCGTCAGGGCGGCCGTCGAGCTGCTCAATCTCCGGCCCCGCTGAGATTCCGCGCCTGATGGCGGCGGCGATGATCGACGTCACCGGGCTGCGCGTCGTCCTGCCACCGTCGACGGTGGCGCTCGACGGCATCGACCTCACCGTCCGTCCCGGCGAGTTCGTTGTCATCCTGGGGCCGAGCGGCGCGGGGAAGACGACGTTTCTCCGGACACTGAACCGGCTCGTCGAGCCCACCGCCGGGACCGTTCGCATCAATGGACGCGCCGTCACCGGCGCCGCGCCGCCCGAGCTACGGGCGGTGCGACGGCAGGTCGGCATGATCTTCCAGCAGTTCAACCTCGTGCGCCGTCTCTCCGTCGTCGACAACGTGCTGACCGGCCGACTCGGCTACGTCGCCTCGCTCGCGAGCCTGGCCGGTCGCTTCCCCGAGCGCGATCGCGTCCTGGCCCGCGAGTGTCTCGAGCAGGTCGGCCTCGGCGATCTGGCCCAGCGGCGCGCCGATGGCCTTTCCGGCGGTGAGCAGCAGCGGGTGGCCATCGCCCGCGCGCTCGCGCAGTCGCCGGCCGTCATCCTCGCCGATGAGCCGACGGCGAGCCTCGATCCCGCGCTCACCGACAGCATCATGGGCATCCTGCGGCGCATCAACGTCGACCGCCGCTTGACGCTGGTCGTGAGCCAGCATCAGCTGGCCACCGCACTCGAGTACGCGACGCGCGTGGTCGGATTTCGCGCGGGCCGCGTCGTGTTCGACGGCCGGCCGACGGACGTCACGCCGGCCGCCGTCGCGCGCATCTACGCGGAACGCGCGCCGTGAAACGCGCCGCCGCCTTCGTCGTCCTGCTGGCGCTCGCGTGGGCGGCGTGGGACACCGGCGCGAATCCGGCGCGCCTGATACGCGGCCTGCCCTGGCTGCTCGATTTCGTGCGACGCATGGTGCCGCCCGATCTGCGCGTCCTGCCCGCCGCCGTCGCGGGCGCCGTGACGACGGTCGAGATCGCGCTGCTCGGCACGGCGATCGCCGCGTTGCTCGCCTTGCCGCTCGGCTTCCTCTCGGCGCGCAACGTCGCCGCGCCGCCGATCTTCCACGCCGTGCGCGTGGCGCTGAACTTCCTGCGCAGCGTCGACACGCTCGTGTACGCCCTCGTGTTCGTGGCCGCGGTGGGTCTCGGCCCGTTCCCGGGCGTACTGGCCGTCATCGCCTACACGACGACGTCGCTGGCAAAGCTCTACTCGGAAGCGATCGAGGGCATCGAGCGCGGCCCCGTCGACGCGATCACCGCCACCGGGGCCACGCGGCTTCAGATACTGCGCTTCGGAGTCCTGCCGCAGGTCCTGCCGCTGTTCCTTTCGTACGTCCTCTACCGGCTCGAGACGAACATCCGCGCGGCCACGGTCCTCGGGTTCGTCGGAGCCGGTGGGATCGGTTTCTACCTGCAGACCTACCTCCGGCTGATCGACTACCGGGCGGCGTCGACCGTGCTGCTGGTGACGGTGGCCATGGTCATGGCCGTCGATTTCGTGTCATCCAGGCTGCGCCAACGCCTCGTCTGACACGGCGGCCCTGGTGAAATCGCGGCTGGCTGGATCGATTTCATCCAGGCAGGCCGCCGCCGGTGTTCGCGTCTTTCTTACGAAAACGGTCGACGCGGCGCTCACTTGTCGCTCGCGAGGGGCTTGGCGTCGTGGTTGCTTCGCTTTTCCGACCGTGGACGCCGCTCAGATCGTGGAGATCAGGATTCCCGAGGAGCTGACCCATCGCACTGCTTCAATGACGGCCCGGCTCATCTGGGAGCAGCTCGCAATGGCCCCCCCGACCCTCTGGCTCAACGTCGAATCGGTGAAGCAGATCGACGTCGTGGGCCTGGCCGTGCTCGCGCAGGCGGTCGCCCGCGCCAGTGCTGCCGGCACGACGACCACGATCTTTCCGAGCCCGATCGTTTACAACGCGCTCTTCGCCTCCGGGCTGCTCGACCGGCTGCCGACCGACAAGCGGCGCAGCAACGAGCGTCCCGAGCCCGATCGCATCCTCGAGGTCGAGCCGCCACGCACCATCGAGTTCATCGCGCAGACGCGACGGCTCGGGCTCCGACCGCCGACCTGGGAAGAGCTGCGGTTGCTGAATCAGTGGGCGCACGACATGGCGCTCGACGATCTGGTCGGCAGCCAGCTACTGGCGATGTGCCGGCACCTGGGGCCCTATCATCCCGAGTTCGTGACGGAGGCCATGGCCTCGCCGATTGCGCTCACGCTGCTGGTGCAGCCGCTTCAACCGGCCGCCGAGCCGGTCGGGTTCGTGCGGCTCTACAACGTCCATCTCGATCAGCGGTTCCTCTTCCTCGAGACGACGATCGCGCAGCCGCGCGGCCGTCGCGTCGCCTGGGGCATCGAGGCCACGCGGCTGGCGTGCGCGTACTCGGTGGAGGCGCTCGGTATCGAGCGCATCGAGACCAAGGTGTACGCCTACAACACGCTCAGCGTGAACTGCCTCACCCGCAACGGCTTCACCCTGGAAGGTCGGCTGCGCCAGGCGCGCATGCACGGCGGCCGCCGCTGGGACATTCTGATATTCTCCGCGCTCGAGCCGGAGATCCGCGACGCGCTCGCCGGCGACGGCTTCGCGCCGATGGGCTTTTGGAGCATTCCGGCGACGGCCCGTACCGACGTCGCCGACGCGACGAGCGATCCCTCGCCCGTCGCCGGCGCGTCGGCCTGACCCAGCGCACTCCGCTCTTCAGAGCTGCCCGGAGTCGCCCCAGTTCGCAAGGAGCGCGGCGTAGGCGGGGTCGTCATAGCGCGACAGCGCGAACGCCGGCGCATACACGGGCAGCGCACCGCCGGTGATGTGCGTGGCGACCAGCTCGCCGGCCACGTTCGAGCTCATCAGGCCGTAGCCCGAGAGCGCGCCGGTCACGAACGCGCCGGCGACCGGCAGCGGACCCGCGAGAAAGCGGTTCTCGGGCGTCTTCGTGTAGTAGCCGCCATCCACGAACGTTCGTGGGAGCCGGTCGAAGTACTGCGCGAACGCCGGAATCATGCGCGAGATGCCGCGCACAGCGACCTCGGGATACGCCGGATCGAACTCCGGCGGAAACGTCGGCAGCACCGGGCCCACGTCGTAGGTCCACACGAGCAGCACGATCGGACTGTCGCCGCCGCCCTCCGGTCGTCCGTGCACTCCGGGCGGCAGCTCGTCGAGCAGTCGCGGATGCTCGTCGGCGAGCGCGCGCCGCTCGTCGTCGGACCACGGCAAGCGCACGGGATCGATCCAGATGGACATCGGCGCGCCGCGCGGCATCGCCCCGCGCTCGTCCGGAAACGCAATCTTCGCGTGCCGCTCGCAGAACACCGGCAGCTCGACGCCAAGCAGCGCCGCCACCGGCCCGACGAACGGCCCCGCCGCGTCGACGAACGTCGCCGTCTCGAGGCGACGGCCGCTCACGGTGACCGAACGCACCCGTCCGCCCTGCGTGTCGACCGCCTCGACACGACCGGGCTGCAGCCGCGCGCCCTTCTCACGGGCGCGCTCGAGCATGTACGTGCCGAGCTGCTGGCCGCTGAACCAGCCGCACCGCCGCGCGTGGAGCACGGCCGCCGTCTCGCCGGTCAGGTACGGAAAATGTCGGCGGATCGTCGCACGATCCGTGATCACGTCGGCCCCGGTCCGGTGTTCCTCGAATCCATCCGCGGACGACGGCTCATAGTCGTTGGCCGGCTCGGTATGCACGCGCGCGGGCCCGGCGCCGCGCGCCGCCGCCTCCTCCGCCGCGTGCACGAGCATCGAGACACGCTCGGGATCCGCAGTCGCATAGAGATATCCGCGGCGATTGAGGCGGAAGACATTGCCGCTCTCGCGCGCGAGCTCCTCGAGGAGGTCGATCGAGCGGTTCATGGCCGCCACCATGGCGTCGCCGGGACCGGGCCACCAGTTGCGATAGCACTCGGCGGACTTGTCGCTCGTGAGCGACAGTGGCGCACGGTCGTCGACGAGCACGACGTCGCGCACGCCACGCCGCGTGAGATGATACGCCGTGGCGATGCCGGCGATGCCGGCGCCGCAGATGACCACGTCGGCCGTTGCGTCGCTCATCGCCCGGATTATAGGCGCGGGCCGGGTTCCCCTGTAAGCTGACACGTCGATGCCTCGTGTGGCCGGCAATCGTGAGCGCCTCCACGCCATCGCCCGGCGAGCGATGCGCGAGCGCGGTCTCCAGCCGGACTTCGGGCCGGAGGCGCGCGCCCAGACGGAGGCGATCGCGCGACAAGCCGACGGCGACGCCACGCTTCGCGACCTGCGCCATCTCTTGTGGTGCTCGATCGACAACGACGACTCGCGCGACCTCGACCAGCTGTCCGTCACGGACGGGGACACGGTCCTCGTGGCCATCGCCGACGTCGACGCCGCCGTGGAACGGAGCTCGCCGCTGGACGATCACGCGCGCACGAATACGACCTCCGTCTACACGGCCGGCGGCGTCTTTCCGATGCTGCCCGAGAAGCTTTCCACCGACATCACGTCGCTCAATCCCAGCGCCGAGAGGCTGGCGGTGGTGGTGGACTTCACGACGGACGCCGACGGCGCGCTCCGCGACGGCGACGTCTACCGTGCACGCGTGCTCAATCGCGCGAAGCTCGCGTACGACGCGGTGGCGGCGTGGCTCGAAGGAACGGCGGCGATCCCGGCGGCCATCAGCGCTGTGCCCGGCATGGACACGCAGCTACGACGGCAGGACCAAGTGGCGCAGACGCTGCGCGCACTCCGCCACCGGCGCGGTGCGCTCAGCCTCGAGAGCCTCGAGGCGCGGGCCGTGTTCGAGGGCGAGACACTGGCCGATCTGCGACCGCAGGCGAGCAACCGTGCGAAGCAGCTCATCGAGGAGTTCATGGTGGCCGCCAACGGCGTCGTGGCACGGCGGCTGGCGGCGCGGGGCCTCGCCGCCCTGCGGCGCGTGCTGCGGACGCCCGAGCGCTGGGATCGCATCGTCGAGCTCGCGGGTCGCCTCGGCGAGCGGCTGCCCGCCGAGGCCGATGCCACGGCGCTCGAAGCGTTTCTCGCGCGGCGCCGCGCCGCCGACCCCGATCGGTTTCCTGATCTGTCGTTGTCCGTCATCAAGCTCCTCGGTCGCGGCGAATACGCGCTCGATCGGCCGGGAGCGGACGGCGATGGCCACTTCGGCCTCGCCGTCGGTGATTACACGCACTCGACCGCGCCGAACCGGCGCTTTCCCGATCTCATCACCCAGCGGCTCGTGAAAGCCATGCTGGACGGGCGGCCGACGCCGTACGCGATGGCCGAGCTCGCCGGCCTCGCGCGTCACTGCACCGCGCAGGAGGACGCGGCCACCAAGGTCGAGCGTCAGGTACGGAAATCCGCGGCCGCCCTGCTGCTCGAGCATCGTGTCGGCCAGCGCTTCGACGGGCTCGTGACCGGAGCGGCCGACAAGGGCACGTGGGTCCGCATCACACACCCGCCGGTGGAAGGGCGCGTGGTGCGGCGCGCCGCGGGGCTCGACGTCGGAGACCGCGTCACCGTCGAGCTGCTGGCCACGGACGTCGAGCGCGGCTTCATCGACTTCGCGCGTCTCGACTGACGGCGTCTTGCACGCCTTCGGAGTTTGGTGTCACAATCACCCGCCGCCGGGAGGGGCCGTCGCATGCGTACACGCCGTTCCGTTTTCGCCGCGTTCGTCCTCGTCGCGCTGAGCCTCGTGACCGCCGCCTCCGCGGCGCCGCCGAGAGACGCGATGGTCGTCGGACTGCTCGCGGAGCCCGTCACGATGGATCCGCCGCAGATCACCGACCTGAACTCGACGCGCGTCATCAAGCGGATGTTCGAGGGGCTCACCGCGCAGGAGCTCGGCACCTACAAGATCGTGCCGGGGCTCGCGCAGTCCTGGGACATCTCGAAGGACGGCCTCACCTACACGTTCAAGCTCCGGCCCAACGTCAAGTTCCACGACGGCACGCCGCTCACGGCCGAGGCCGTACGCTTCTGCTTCGAGCGCCAGATGAACGACAAGAGTCAGTACTACGCGACCGGCACCTACCCGTACGTCAAGGGCTTCCTCGGCAACGTGGCCGGCGTCGAGGACGTCGATCCGCTCACGGTGCAGATCAAGCTCAAGGCGCCGCTCACGCCGTTCCTCCAGTACCTCGCGCATCACTCGCTCTACATTTACAGCCCGGAGGCATTGAAGAAGTTCGGCAAGGACATCGTGAAGAACCCCGTCGGCACCGGGCCGTTCAAGCTCGAGACGTGGGAGCCGGGCGTGAAGGTCGTGCTGGCGCGCAACGATCAGTACTGGGGCGGCGCGCCGAAGATCCGCCAGGCGATCTACGTGCCGATCATCGAGGCGCAGGCGCGGCTGGCCGCCATCAAGACGGGCGAGATCGACCTCACGATGGACGTCCCGCCCGATAGTCTGGCCGAGCTGCGCAAGGATCCGGACATCGTGGTGGCCGAGACGAACTCGTCCGCCGTCTGGTACATCGCGCTCAACACGCGCCATCCGATCCTCAAAGACCGGCGTGTCCGGCAGGCGTTGAACTACGCGGTGAACAAGGAGGCGATCATCCGCGACATCCTGAAGGGCACCGCGATCGTGGCGCGCGGGCCGATGTCGCCGGTGTACGGACCCTACTACGAGGAGAATCTCCAGAAGTATCCGCACGACCCGGAAAAAGCGCGCGCGCTCCTGAAGGAAGCCGGTCACGCGGGCGGCTTCGACATCACGTTCATGGTGCCGGAATCGGGCTCGGGCATGCAGTCGCCGGTGGAGATGGCCACCGTCATCCAGGCCAACCTGGCGCAGGTCGGGGTGCGCGCGAAGATCCAGACGATGGAGTGGGGCGCCTATCTCAAGAAGTATCTCGAAGCGCCCGACATGGCCGAGATGTCGTGGAATCCGTCGATCGGCGACCCCGACCACATGATGTACATGCTGCTGTCGTCCGATCGCTTCCCGCCGGCCTTCAACGCCGGCTTCTATCACAACGAGAAGGTCGACGATCTGCTGCGCAAGGGCCGCACGACGATCGACGAGAAGGCACGCGTGCCGCTCTACAAGGAAGCCCAGCGGCTCGTCGTCGAGGACGCGCCGTGGATCTTCGTCGACCACGGCAAGCAGGTCATCATCCATCGAAAGCGCGTGCAGGGCTTCAAGCTGCATCCGAACTTCGACCTGGTGCTGACCCAGGTGTGGCTGCAGTAGGAGGCGGCGGGCTCCAGGGCTACGTCCTCCGCCGGCTGCTGCTTGCCGTCCCGGTGCTGGTCGGCGTGTCGATCCTCGTGTTCGCGGTCATGCATCTGTCGCCCGGCGATCCGGCCGCCATCATGCTGGGCGCGCAGGCCACGCGCGAGGACGTGGAGCGGCTCCATCGCGATCTCGGGCTCGACCGCGCGCTGCCCGTGCAGTACGCGCGCTGGATCGGCCGCGTGCTGCAAGGCGATCTGGGCCGCTCGATCCCGCTGGGTCGCGAGGTCTTGCCCGAAGTGCTCATCCGCTTCAAGGCCACGCTCATCCTCACCGGCGGCGCGCTGCTGGTGGCGCTCGCGATCGGCCTGCCGGCGGGCATCGTGTCGGCCACGCGCCAGTACACCTGGCTCGATCGGCTGAGCATGGGGGTGGCGGTGACCGGCGTGAGCCTGCCCGTGTTCTGGACGGGCATCATGCTGATCATCGTGTTCTCGCTCACGCTCCGGTGGCTGCCATCCGCCGGGATGTTCTCCCCGTACGGCGGCGGGCTTGGCGATCTGGCGTGGCATCTGCTGCTACCCGCGATCACGCTCGGCACGGCGTCGGCGGCGGCGCTGGCGCGAATGACGCGCTCGGCGGTGCTCGAGATCGTGCGCCAGGACTTCGTGCGCTCGGCGCGCGCCAAGGGCCTCGACGAGCGCGCCGTGGTCGGGCGTCATGTGCTGAAGAACGCGCTCAACCCCATCGTCACCGTGCTCGGCATCCAGGTCGGCACGCTGCTCGGCGGCGCCATCCTCACGGAGACCGTCTTCTCCTGGCCCGGCCTCGGCTCGATGATGGTGCGCGCGATCCAGGCGCGCGATTATCCGCTCGTGCAGGGCGGCGTGCTGCTGATCGCCACCACCTTCGTGCTGGTGAACCTGCTCGTCGATCTGCTCTACGCATGGTTCGATCCGCGCATCCGCTATGAATGACGTCGTCCGGATGTTTCGCAAGAGCGGTGGCGCGGTCCTCGGCCTCGTCCTGGTGCTCGCGCTGGTGGCGGCCGGCGTGCTGGCGCCGCTACTGGCCCCGCATGATCCGAACGAGGTCGACACGGCCCGCCGCCTGGCGCGCCCGCTGACGGCCAGCCATCCGCTCGGCACCGATGAGTTCGGCCGCGATCTGCTGAGCCGCCTGCTGCACGGCGCGCGGATCTCGCTCGCCGTCGGGCTCGCCGCGACGGCGCTGGCGGCGGTGGCGGGCTCGCTGTGCGGTTTGGTGGCCGGGCTCGGCGGCGGCATGTGGGACCAGGCGATCATGCGCTCGATCGACACGCTCATGGCGTTCCCTTACTTTCTGCTGGCCATCGCCATCATCGCCGCGCTCGGCCCCGGCCTGGTGAACGGCATGATCGCCGTCGCCGTCGTCAACATCCCGTTCTACAGCCGGATCGTGCGGGGCACGGTGCTCGCCGTGCGCGAGACGGAATATGTTCAAGCAGCGCGCGCACTTGGAGTCTCCGAGCTGAGGCTCTCGTTGACGCATGTTCTGCGCAACTGCCTGGCCCCTGTGATCGTGGCCATCACCCTCAACGTGGGCGGCATGATCACAGCGCTCGCCGGGCTGTCGTTCCTCGGCCTCGGCGTGCAGCCGCCGGTGTCCGACTGGGGCAGCATGCTGAGCAGCAGCCGGCAGTACATCAACGTCGCGCCGCACGTCGCCACGCTGCCGGGCCTGGCGATCTTCCTCGCCGTGCTCGGCTTCAATCTCCTCGGCGATGGACTGCGCGACGCTCTCGATCCCCGGCTACGATGAGGACGACATGACCGACGAAGCCGAGATCCTCTTCGCGCTCATCCGCGCGCGCTACGCCGCGCGGCTCGATCCGGCGCAGCTCGACGACCTCCGCAAGACGGTGGAAGGCCTCGTCCGCGACGTCGCGACGCTCCGCGCGACCGCGATCCCCGACGACGTGGAGCCGGCGCAGCCGTTCATCCCCTTCCGCGCGACGCCGTGACGGCGGCCTTTCGTACCATTCGCGAGCTCGGCGCCGATCTTCGCACCGGGCGACTGTCAGCCGTCGCGCTGGCCGAGACGTGCCTGGAGCGCCTCCAGACGGTCGGCCGCAGGCTGAATGCCGTCGTGACGCTCACCCCCGAGCGGGCGCTCGAGGAGGCCCGGCGCGCCGAGCGCGAGCTCGCCGCCGGCCGCGACCGCGGTCCCCTCCACGGAATTCCGTACGGCGCCAAGGATCTGCTCGCGACGAGCGGCGGGATCCCGACGACCTGGGGCGCGGCGCCATTGCGCGATCGCTGCTTCGACTACGACGCGACGGTCATCCGACGGCTGGAGGATGCGGGGGCGGTGCTCGTGGCCAAGCTCGCGATGGTGGAGTTCGCGGGCGGCATGGGCTACCGACAGCCGAATGCGTCGTTCACCGGCCCGGGCATCTCGCCATGGGCCGCCGACGGCTGGAGCGGCGGCTCGTCGACGGGCTCGGGCTCGGCGGTCGGCGCCGGACTCGTTCCGTTCGCGATCGGCTCGGAGACCTGGGGCTCGATTCTCGGCCCCGCCACGTACTGCAGCGTCACCGGCCTCCGTCCGACGTACGGGCGCGTGAGCCGGCACGGCGCGATGGCGCTGTGCTGGACGCTCGACAAGCTCGGAACGCTCGCGCTGACCGCCGACGACTGCGGTCTCGTGCTGAACGCCATTGCCGGTCCGGATCCGCGCGATCCGACGGCGGCCGCGCGCGAGTTTCGCTACGATGCGACCGGCCATCGACCGTTCCGGTTCGCCGTCGTGCGCGGCACCATCGAGGCGTCGGAGCCGGCCGTGCGTGACGGCATGCGCGAGGCGCTGGCGACGCTGCGTGAGCTCGGCTCCATCGAGGACATCACGCTGCCGGACCGTCCGTACGAGGCCATGGCGCGTGTCATCCTCTGGGCCGAGGGCGCATCGGCGTTCGAGCGGCTCATCGAGGACGGTGTCATCGCCGGCCTCACCGCCCCCGAGGATCGCGTGACGCCATACGCGCGCGATGCAATCCTCGCCAAGGATTATCTCCGCGCATTGCGGCTGCGCGCGGTCGTCGCGCGCGAGATCGACGACGTCCTCAGTCGCTTCGACGCGATCGTCGGTCCGAGCCGCGGCACTGCCGGCCCGCGGCTGGGACTCGAGTTCCGCAGTGCCATTCGCGGCGGCGTTCCCGACGTGCTCGGCGCCATCGGCAACGCCGCCGGCCTTCCGGCCATCGGCGTGCCGTGCGGGTTCACCGCCGACGGGCTGCCCATCGGCATGCAGTTCCTCGGCCGCGCCTGGGGGGAGAACAGCGTGCTGGCCGCAGCGCGTGCGTGGCAAGCACGGACGGACTGGCACCGGCGAAGGCCGGCGACGGCGTAGCGCGACTTGCCTCGTCGCCTCGAATCGGGGAACATGCGAGCCGCACGATGAGCCCCGACGGCGGAATGCTCGAGACCGCGCGCGCGCTGGCACCGACGATCGCAAAGTTCGCGGACCGCGTGGAGGCCGAGCGCCGGTTGCCGAAGCCCCTCGCCGACGCGCTGCACGACGCCGGTCTCTTCCGGATGCTGTTGCCGCGCTCGCTCGGCGGTGCGGAGCTCGATCCGCCGACATTCGTGCAGGTGATGGAAACCGTGGCCATGGCCGATGCCAGCACGGCGTGGGTGCTCGGCCAGACGGCGGGCTGCTCGATGATCGCGGCGTATCTCGAGCCAACGGTCGCGAAGAAGATCTTCGGGCCGCCGCGCGGCGTGCTCGCGTGGGGCTCGGGGCCGCAGGGCAGCGCCGTGCGGGTGGACGGCGGCTATCGCCTGACGGGCGCGTGGTCGTACGCGAGCGGCATCCGCGAGGCCACGTGGGTCGGCGCCCACACGTTCGTCATGAACGCCGACGGCTCGTCCGCGCATCACGCCGACGGCGCGCCAGTCATTCGCACGCTCGTCTTCCCCATCGAGCAGGCGCGGATCAGCGACGTCTGGGACGTGATGGGCCTGCGCGGCACCGGCAGCGACACCTACGAGGTCACCGACCTCTTCGTCCCGGACCCGCACTCGGCGGCACGCGACGACGCCGCCGAGCGTCGCGAGCAGGGTCCGCTCTATTGCTTCTCGAGCGGCAACCTCTACGCATCCGGCTTCGCGTGCGTCTCCCTCGGCATCGCGCGGGCGCTGCTCGACGCCTATCTCGAGCTCGCCGGCACCAAGACGGCGCACCGCGCGAAGAGGCCGCTCCGCGAGAGCCCGGTGGTGCAGACGCAGGTCGCCCTCGCCGACGCGCGGCTGCGCGCGGCGCGCTCGCATCTCCTCGAGACGCTGCGGGACATCCAGGACCTCGCACGTCACGCCGGCGAGATCACGCTCGCGCAGCGCGTTCGCATCCGGCAAGCGGCGTCCTTCGCCAGCCGCGAGGGGCGCGAGGTCGGCACGCAGGTGTTCCACGCGGCCGGCGCCCAGGCGATCTTCGCCAGCGGCCCCTGGGAGCGACGGCTGCGCGACCTGCATACGGTGTCGCAGCAGCTACAGGGTCGCGACGACCACTTCGAGGCGGTCGGCCGCTTTCTCCTCGGCCTCGCTCCCGACTCGCCGTTCATCTGACCGGCATGACGTGGCAATCCGAGATGGACGAGCTGCGGCGACGCGAGGCGCTCGCGGAGGAGCTCGGGGGCCCCGAGCGCGTCAAGCGACAGCACGACGGCGGCCGCCTCACCATCCGCGAGCGCATCGACGCGCTCGTCGATCCCGGCACCTTTCACGAGCTCGGCAAGATTGCCGGCAAGGCGAGCTATGACCGCGACAACAATCTGACGGCCTTCACGCCGTCGAACTTCATCTTCGGTCGCGCCCGCGTCGACGGTCGCCCGGTCGTGGTCGGCGGCGACGACTTCACCGTGCGCGG
>DASTCJ010000016.1:0-5672 GCA_035605575.1 Candidatus Methylomirabilota bacterium | reverse complement strand
GATCCGCGGACGCGCGAGCGCTTCCTGAGCAAGATCCCCGCCCGACGGATCGGCGAGGCGGCGGAGATCGGGCCGCTCGTCGTGTATCTGGCCTCGCCGGCGTCGGACTACATGACCGGACAGACGCTGTACTTCGACGGTGGACAGACGGTGGCGTGGTGAGCGTGCGTCGACACGCGCGGAGGGCAGGCTGATGGACCTGGATCTGGCCGGCAAGAGCGTGATCGTGACGGGTGGAGGCTCGAACATCGGACGCGCCATCGCGCTGGCATTCGCGCGCGAAGGCAGCCGCGTGACGATCGCCGACGTGGACGCGGCGCAGGCGCGCAAAACGGCCGACGAGGCCGAGCGACTCGGCGCCAAGGCGGGCATGGCGATCCCCACCGATGTGACGAGCTGGGAATCGGTGCAGGCGATGGTGCGGGCCGTCGAGCAGCGCTTCGGCGTCGTCGACGTCCTCGTCAACAACGTCGGCTGGACGCTGGACGGACTCTTCGTCGAGAAGACGCGCGAGGCATGGGAGAAGGAGATCCAGCTGAACCTGTGGGGCATGATCAACTGCACACGCGCGGTGCTCGACGGCATGATCGCGCGCAACGCCGGGGCCATCGTCAGCATGGGCTCGGACGCCGGGCGCATGGGCGAATTTCGCGAGGGCGTCTACGCGGCCTGCAAGGCCGGCGTCATCGCCCTCAGCAAGAGCCTCGCGCGCGAGGTTGGACGTTACGGGATCCGCCTCAACGTCGTCTGCCCGGGCATGACCATGCCGAGCTCGGAGGACGAGATCGGCCCGCTCAGCATGTGGGCGGCCGACGTCAACAAGCAATGGCAGACGCCGGAGATGCGCGCCCGCATCGCGAAGGTTTATCCATTGCGCCGCGTCGCACGCCCGGAGGACATCAGCGGCGCCGTGCTCTTTCTCGCGTCGAGCGCGGCCGGCTTCGTCACCGGCCAGACGCTCTCGGTAAGCGGCGGCTACACGATGATGTGACCGTCTCGCGGGAGGCGACATGGACACGACAACGGTGATGTACGCGGCGTCGGATGGCATCGCGCGGCTCGCGCTCAATCGGCCTGCGCAGCTGAATGCGATCAGCCCCGCGCTGCTCGAGGATCTCGACCGCGCGTGCGACGCGGTCGAAGCCGACCCGAGCGTCCGCGTGGTGACGCTGACTGCCGCCGGCCGTGCCTTCTGCGCGGGGGCCGACCTCAAGGCCGTGCAAGACCTGTCCGTTGATCCCGTACGGTGGGCGGGCTTCATGCGCCTGTGGCACCGCGTGTTCAACCGTATCGAGGCGCTGCCTGTGCCCGTCGTCGCCGGCGTCCACGGATTGGCCCTCGCCGGCGGCCTCGAGCTGCTCCTCGTGGCCGATCTCGTCGTCGCCGACGCCGAGGCGCGGATCGGCGACCAGCACGCCAACTTCGGGCTCGTCGCCGGCGGCGGCGGCAGCCAGCGGCTGCCGCGGATCATCGGTCCGCGGCGCGCCAAGGAGCTGATGCTCCTCGGCGGCTGGCTCGATGCGGCGCAGGCGCAGGCATGGGGACTCGTGAACCGCGTGGTCCCCGCCGGTACCGTGGCGGCGGCGGTGGAGGCAATGGCGGCAGAGCTGGCGGCCAAGAGCGTCTCGGCGAGCCGCACGGTGAAGGCGCTCGTCCACCGCGCTCTCGACGCGGATCTCTCGAGCGGGCTCGAGATGGAGCTGCGCCTCGCCGGGACTCACATGCGAAGTCGCGACGCCGCCGAGGGCCTGCGCGCCTTCATCGACAAGCGGGCGCCGAAGTTCACGGGCGCCTGAGCGATGCAGCTTACGTTCACGCCCGAGCAGGAGGAGCTGACCCGCACGCTGCGCGCGTTCGCGCGCAAGGAGCTCGCGCCGCGCTCCGCCGCCTGGGACAAGAGCGGTGAGTTCCCCTGGGACATCTGGCGCCGGATGGGTGAGCTCGGCCTGCTGGGTCTCAGAACGCCGGCCGCTCATGGCGGGCAGGAGGCCGACTACCTCACGTTCGGCATCGCCATGCAGGAGATCGCTCGTGGCGATTTCGGCTGCACGTATGGCATCCAGCTCGCGGGGTTGGCTGGCGAGATCCTCGGCCGCGGCGGCTCCGAGGAGATCAAGCGACGCTGGCTGCCGTCGACCGCGCGCGGCGAGACGGTCATTGCCCTCGCGCTCACCGAGCCCGGCGTCGGCTCGGACGCGGCCAACCTGGCGTGTCGCGCCGCGCGCGACGGCGACGGCTATGTGCTCACCGGCGAGAAGTCCGGTATCAGCCTGGCGATGGCCGCGCAGGCGGCGATCGTCTTCGCCCGCACCGACCCGCGCGGCGCGCACGGGGTGAGCGCGTTCCTGGTGCCGCTGGATCTGCCCGGTGTCGCGCGCAGCCCACTGCGCGACATGGGCACGCGCATGGTCGGACGGGCCGTCCTCGCCTTCGACCACGTCCGTATCCCCGGTTCGCATCTCGTCGGCACGGAAGGCAGCGGCTTCTCCCAGGTGATGCAGGGCTTCGATTACAACCGCGTCGGTATCGCGCTCGCCTGCCTCGGCGTCGCCGACGTGTCGCTCGAAGAGACGATGGCCTACGTCACCGAACGCCGCGCCTTCGGGCGCCCGCTGGGAAGCTTCGAGGGCGTCTCGTTCGCGATCGCGGAGGCGGCCACGCATCTCGAAGCATGTCGCTGGCTGGGCTATCGAGCCCTGTGGCTCGCCGACCACGGTCGGCCGTACACGAAGGAGTCGGCCATGGTGAAGTGGTGGGGACCCCGCCTGGCCGTCGAGACCATTCATCAGTGCCTGCTGTTCCACGGCCACTATGGCTACACGGATGAGCTGCCGTTCGAGCAGCGCATGCGCGACGTGATCGGCCTCGAGATCGGCGACGGCACCGCCGAGGTGATGAAGCTCATCGTCGCGCGCCAGCTGATGGGCCGCGACGTCGTCGGCTGAGGCGTCACTAAGCCATTCGCACCACCAAAAGCAGTCGTTCGCGGGATTCCCCCCGCAACGCCGCCGGCCTATCGTCGGCACAGTTCGAACATCCGTTCGGTTTCGGGTTCGGCGCGGCGATCGCCCCGCCGGTGGCGACGCCGAAGGAGGCATCCATGCACGTGATCTCGGCGCTGCTCGTCGCGCTCATCCTCGTCGGTGCCCACGTTTCCGCCGGTGCCCAGGAGCCGTACCGCCTCGGCGCCATCTTCTCCATCACCGGGCCGGGATCCTCGCTCGGCATCCCGGAGCGCGACACCGCCCTGATGATCGAGGCCGACGTCAACACCCGCGGTGGGATCAAGGGGCCCGACGGCCGGCTCCATCCGCTGAAGCTCGTCATCTATGACGACGCGAGCGACGAGACGAAGGCCGTGCTTGCGGCCAAGAAGCTGATCGACGAGGACAAGGTGACCGCGATCGTCGGCACCACGCTCTCCGGCACCTCGCTCGCGATTCTCGACACCGTCCAGCGCGCCGAGGTGCCGTTGATCTCGTGCGCGGCGGCCGCGAAGATCGTGGAGCCCGCGGCCGAGCGCAAGTGGATCTTCAAGACGCCGCAGAGCGACCATCTCATCGTCGGCGTGCTGGTCGACTACCTCAAGGCCAAGGGGCTGACGAAGGTCGGCTGGCTCAACGTCGACTATGCCTTCGGGCAGCTCGGCTGGATCGAGTTCGAGAAGGCCACGGCCGCGGCCGGGCTCAGCGTCGTGGCCAACGAGAAGTTCGGGCAGAAGGACGTCGACATGACGCCACAGCTGACGCGCGTGAAGGCGGCGAGTCCGCAGGCCGTCGTCGTGTGGTCGATTCCGCCGTCGGCGTCGATCGCCACCAAGAACTACGCCGACCTCGGCCTGCGCATGCCGATGTTCCAGAGCCACGGCGTCGGCAACAAGAAGTACATCGAGCTGGCGGGCGGCGCCGCCGAGGGTGTGCTGTTCCCGGCCGGCAAGCTGCTGGTGGCCGAGCAGCTCGCCGACAACGACGCGCAGAAGCCGGTGCTGCTCGCGTATGCGCGCGACTTCGAAACGCGATATGGTCCGCGCAACACGTTCGGTGGGCACGCCTGGGACGCGCTGCAGCTCGCGGTGCGCGCGATGGGCAAGGCGGGCAGTGATCGCGCCGGCGTGCGGGCGGCCATCGAGGCCACGCGTAACTTCGTCGGCATCAGCGGCGTATTCGACTTTTCGCCCTCGGACCACAACGGCCTCGATCGCCGGGCGGCGACGATGATCCAGATCGTCGACGGGCAGTGGAAGCTCGCCAGGTAGGCCAATGACGGCCGAGCAGGTCGCTCAGTACCTCGCCACCGGCACCGTCGTGGGCGGCATCTACGCGCTCATCGCGCTGGGATTCGTCATCGTGTTCGGCGTCACCCGAGTCGTGAACTTTGCGCAGGGTGAGTTCGTGATGCTGGGGGCGCTCGCGATGGCGACGCTCAGCGCGCGCGGGGCCAGCGTGCCGGCGGCGTTCGCGGTGAGCGTGGTGAGCGTCGCCGCGTTCGGCGCACTGCTCTACCGAGGCGCCGTGCAGCCGCTCGCCCGCGCTCCCGGGCTGGCGGTGCTCATCCTCACCATCGGCGCCTCTATCGCGATCCGCGGCATCGCTCTCATCGTCTGGGGCACCGATCCGCTCGCCGTCCCCGCCTTCGCCGCGGGGCCGCCGGTCCCCGTGGCCGGCGCGGTGATCGTGCGGCAGGGACTCTGGGTTCTCGGCGTGGCGGGCGTTTCGTTCGTCGCGCTATGGTGGTTCTTCACGCGAACCTACGCGGGCGCGGTCGTGCAGGCATGCGCGGTCAATCCGCTCGGCGCTCGGCTCATGGGCATCCGTGTCGACCGCGTCGGCGTGCTCGCCTGGCTGCTCGCGGCCGGCCTCGGTGCCGCCGCCGGCGCCGTGATTTCGCCGATCACGTACGCGACGTACGACATGGGCCTCATGCTGGGCCTCAAAGGCTTCGTGGCGGCCGTGCTCGGCGGCCTCGTGAGCCCGGCGGCCGCGATCGCGGGCGGCTTTCTGCTCGGCGTCGTCGAATCGCTCGCGGCCGGTCTGGTGTCGTCCGCGTACAAGGACGCCGTCGCCTTCGTCGTGCTCGTCGTGGTGTGCCTGGCGCAGGTGCTCGGGGTGCTGCCCTGGCGGGTGGTCGAGGAGGCGTGACGTGCGCGTGCTCGATCGCCGTGTCGTTCTCAGCGCGGCCGCGGTGCTGGTTCTCGTGGCGCCTCTCGCCGTCGAGTCGCGCTACGGGCTCGGCATGCTGGTCTTCGTCGCGCTCAACGGGCTGCCCGCCGTCGGCCTGTCGCTGGTCATGGGCTTCGCGGGGCAGGTGTCGCTCGGCCAGGCGGCCTTTTTCGCCGTCGGCGCGTATGTGTCGGGCGTGCTGACCGCGACGCATGGCTGGAACGGCTGGGTTGCCCTCTTGTGTGCGGTGGCCGCGGCGGCCGCGCTCGCGTTCGTCGTCGGGCTGCCGATTTTCAGGCTCTCGGGGCTGCTGCTCGCGATGGCGACGCTCGCGTTCGGCATCATCATCTATTACGTCCTCGTGAACTGGTCGGCGGTGACCGGCGGGCCGTCCGGGCTCGCCGGGATCCCGCCGCTCAAGCTGGGCGGCTTCCGGTTCGACACCGACGCGCGCATGTTCTGGCTCACGTGGGGATCGCTGCTCGGCGTACTCGCGCTCGCGGGGAACCTCGT
>DASTCJ010000233.1:0-2407 GCA_035605575.1 Candidatus Methylomirabilota bacterium | reverse complement strand
GGCTACGGGCAGGCCGACGACCGGCGAAAGTCGTTCGAGGCCGGCTTCGACGATTTCGTGGTGAAGCCCGTCGACCCGGCGCGGCTCGGCCAGATTCTCGGCGATCGGACGGTGCCGCTGCAGTTCTGAGCGTTTCTGGTCTAGACTGCCGGCCGTGATCCGCATTCACATGCGCGTGCCCGGCACCCAGCCCATGCCGGAGCTCATGCGGCTCATCCAATCGATCGAGGCCGCGGGCTTCGAGGGCGCCGGTATCCTCGACAGCCAGCTCATCTCGCGCGACACGTTCGTCGTCCTGGCGCAGGCCGCCACGCAGACCTCGCGACTGACATTGTTCCCCGCCGTCACGAATCCGTTCACGCGCCACGCCTCCGTCCTGGCCGGCGCGATTCAGAGCGTGGAGGAGCTTGCCCCTGGGCGCGTGACGTTCGTGATGGGCACCGGCTACACGTCGGCATCGACGATCGGCCGCCGGCCGGCGAGCCTGGTGGAGATGCGCGATTGCCTCTTGAAGGTGCGCGCGCTGCTGGCGGGGGAGTCAGTGGACTTCGGTGGCACTCCCGGACGGCTCGCGTTCGCCGCGCGGCGCCCGATTCCGCTGATCATGGCGGCGTCGGGGCCGAAGGCGATCGAGCTCGCCGGTGAGATCGCAGACGGCGTGCTGCTGCTCGTCGGCTTCAATCGCGGAATCATCGAGCGCGCCCTCGACTATCTGGAGCGCGGGGCCAGGCGTGCCGGGCGGCGCGTCGCGGATCTCGAAGTCATCTGGGCGGTGAGGACGTGCACGGCAGCGACGACCGAGGAGGCGCGGCGCCTCGCACGGCCGACGGCCGTGCATTGGGGCGTGCTGCGGTGGGGCGGCCACTGGCTCGAGCCGGCGGGCGTCACGCTGCCGCCGCTCGACATTCCCGACGCCGTCTACAAGATCTATCCCGATCTGTCGCATGCGCACGACTGGGAGGCGGCCATCCGGGCGACCGCGTTCGTCCCGGATGACGCGGTCGCGCATCTCTGCGATGCCATCGGGCTGGTCGGCGCGCCCGCGGATTGCGCCGGCCGCATCGCGGAGATGGCCAAGCTCGGCGTGCAGAGCCTCTATCTGATGCCCACGCTCACGTTCGCGCCCCCCCAGCAGGAAATCGCCGCCTTCCGCGACGTGGTGTTCCCGCGACTCGCTCACGCCGGGCTGCGGTAAAGCTGCGCTCGACTCGCTGGTATCGCGATTGCGACGACTCTTCCGCGTCGCTGCAATCCCCTCCAACGCACGCAAGGAGGTCAACCATGGTCGACCGCAAGAACGACGCCAACCGCAAGGTCGGAGACGTGATGATCAGGGACGTCGTCACCGTGGACTCCGGGACGACGCTCTTCGAGGTGGCGAAGAAGATGCGCGACGCCAACATCGGAATGCTGCCGGTGACCGAGGGCGGCGTCGTGCGGGGCATCGTGACGGACCGCGACCTGGTCATCCGCGCCATGGCCAAGGACGTCCGGCCGTCGGAGGTGCGCGTCAGCGAGTATGTGAGCGAGCCGCCCCGATGCGCCGAGACGGAGTGGACCCTCGAGGAGGCCATGGACGAGATGGCGCGTCAGCACGTCGGCCGCCTGCCGGTCGTGGACAGCGGTGGGGCGGTGTGCGGCGTGGTGACGCTCAGCTCGCTCGCCCTCCGCTCGGCCAAGCGAGACGAGACGCTGGACACGGCCCAGGAAGTCGCGCGCCGCTCGACGCGGAGCGCGTAAGGGCAACTCAGCGGGTCGGCTCCAGGTGTTCGCGGCGCGCCTTGTAGAGATGCGTGCCGGTGATCGGCTTGCCCTCGGCGAATCGCTCCGGCCGAAACGCGCTGATGTCGACGGTATGCGCATGGCCCTCGGTGATCAGCTCGGCCATGCCCGTGCCGACCGCGGGCGCGATCTTGAAGCCGGAGCCGCTGAAGGCGGTGGCGAGATAGAGACCGTCGATCCCGCGCACGGCGCCGAGGATCGCGTGGCGATCCGCGCTGTAGCAGTCGAACGCGCGATAGCCACGCGCCAGCTCGGCGCCGTCCATCGCGGGGAAGCGCCGGGTGAGGAGCTGCGCGCCTTCAGCGGGAGCGGTGGGCGGTAGCCCGGTCGGCATCGTATCGGGATCGACGTCCCATACCTGGCACGGTACGCCGGCGAGGGTGAGCACGTCGCTTTCCGGACGGAAGTACGTGCCGAGCACGTGGTCGATCACGACCATGTGCGGGCTCGCCATGCCGACCGGGCGCCTCACCAGCATCGTGTCGATCGCCTTCGGCCGCGCCGGAAGCGAGAGCCCGATCTCGCGGCAAAGCCGCGGCGCCCACGCGCCGGCCGCGACGACGATGGCGCCGGCGTCGATGCGTCCCCCGGGCGTGTCGACGCCGATCACGGCGCCGTCGCGCGT
>DASTCJ010000159.1:0-4585 GCA_035605575.1 Candidatus Methylomirabilota bacterium | reverse complement strand
ACCCGGTGCCGCGCGGTGCGGGCGGCTCGGGGTCGGGTTCCACGCGTCGCGGCCGCGGCGCGGGCGGGTCCGGCGACACCGCGCCCCTCTTGTCGTCGACCGGCGTCGGTTCGGGCGTCGGCGGGGATCCGGTTGTCACCGGTGGCGCATCGCCGCCATCCTTGCCCGGCTTGAACTCGCTGATGATCTGCCACGTCACCAGCGACACGAGCAGGGCGAGGACAGCGGTGACGGTAGCGACCGTACCGAACGTCCACCGGCGCACCGTGGACCGGCGTGACTCCGTGGCGACCTCGGACTCGAGCTGCGCGATCAGCTGGCTCACGCCGCGATAGTCGCCGCCGGCCACGCGCACCTGCCGGAACTTCTGCAGTGCCGCCGCCTTTTTGTCCTTGTCGTACAGCTCCTGCGCCTCGGTGAAGAGGCCATTGAGCTTGCGCTGATCGTTGGCCCACTTCAGCCGCGCGGCCATTTCGTGGTTGGCCGGCTCGAGCGACAGCGCGGCCTGCAGCGCCTGGATGGCGCCGAACCAGTCCTCGACGCCGATCGCCGCCTCGGCCTCGCCGCGCAGCGACCTGACCTTCTGGTCGGACTGCTGGGCGTTGCCTTCGACCGCCGGTTCGCCGAGCTCGGGCACGAGGCTGCGCACCAGCTTCTCGATGCCCTGGTCGTAGTACTCCTCGACGATCTTGATCGCGTTCCAGCGGGTGAGCGGCTTCAGGTCGTCCGGCAGCTTGTCGTCGTCCACCATCTCCGCGTTGCCGACGAGGATGGGGATGATGCGGATCTTCCGCTCGAGGGCGGTGCGGATTTCGACGCGGACGAAATCGTCGGGGATGTCGAGGCGCCGGCCGCGCTCGTCGGCCGCGGTAGCCCAGGTGGGGCCGATGACCGCGATGAGCGCCACGCTGGCACCGACGGCGCGCTCGACGTGCGCCACGAAGTCCACGCCGACGCCGATCTCGCTGACGTCGCGGAAGAACATGCCGGGAAAGGCGCGATTGAGGCGGTCGTACAGCCGGCCTGTCTGCGCTTGCGAGTCGCTGCGGCGATAGCTGATGAAGACCTTCGGCTGAGCCACGGGCGTGCAGATGATAACGCCCGGCGCCGCGGCCGCGAACAAGAGCGCAGCGGCTTGCGGAACGGAAGAGCTTGGGCTCTCTAGTGGGCGTCTGGAGCCGGAAGTCTCGTCATCGCGGCTTCCGCGACGCCGCGGCCGGCGACGGCGGTCACTTCGATGCGCACGTGACCCCAGCTCACGACGTCGCCCACCTGGGCGGGGCGATCGAGCAGCGCCAGCACGAGGCCGCTGACCGACTGCACGTCGGGATGTTCGAGCGTCACGCCGAGCGCATCGCCGGCGCTGGTCAGGCGCACCGTGCCGCGAACGACCACGCGGCCGAGGGCGTCGCGCGAAATTGGCGGGCGGCCACGGTCCTCGTCGATGTCGCCCACCACTTCCTCGAAGAGGTCGCCGATCGTCACCACGCCGGCGGTGCCGCCGTGCTCGTCCATCACGACGGCCATGTGGGCGCGCGCCCGGCGCATCGCGGCCAGCACTTCGTCGAGCGGCGTGGTGGTCGGCACATGCGGCAATGACGTCGCGTCGCGCATGGTCACGGGCGTCCCGGCAACGATGTGGCGCAGCAGCGTCTTGATGTGGACGCTGCCTTCGATGTGATCGAGATCGCCGGAGAAGACGGGATACCGCGTGTGCGGCGAGCGGCGGACGATCTCCTCCGCGTCGCCGATCGACGCGCCGGCCTGAATGCCGACGAGCCGGACGCGCGGCACCATCACCTCGCCGGCGGTGAGATTGCCGAATTCGAAGAGCTCGCGCAGGATGCGCCCCGACTCGCCCCGCAGCATCCCGCGCTCGTGGCTCTCCTCGATGATGAGCTGCAGCTCCTCGCTCGTGTGGTAGCGCTCCGCCTCGTTCTGCTCACGCTTGATGCCCATCACCGCCAGCAGCGCGTTCCCGGCGGAATTGAGCACGACCACCAGCGGCAGCATCGCGACCTCGAGCGCTTCGATGACGGGCGACACGTACATCGCGGTCTTCATCGCCGACTGCAGCGCGAGCCCCTTGGGCACCATCTCGCCCACGACGATGTGCACGTAGGTGAGGATGCCGACCGCGATGCCGCTCGCGAGCGCATGCGTGGCCACCCAGCGCATGGCGCCGAGCGGCGCCAGCCACACCTCGACGTACCCGGCGATCACCTGCTCGCCGTACATCCCGAGGCCCAGGCTGGCCGCCGAAATGCCCACCTGCGTGGTGGCGATGTAGCGGTCCTGCCGTCGAGGATCCGCCAGGATGCGCGCGACTCGCGCTGCCAGGCGGCTGCCCTGCGCGGCCTGGTGATCGATGTTGGCCCGCGGGGCGCCGACAATGGCGAACTCCGCCGCCACGAAGAGCGCGTTGACGAGCGCCAGCGCGGCGATGATCGCGACGGGGATCATGGCCTCGGTCATGCGTTCGCCTCGCCGTCATCCGGCGGCGACACGCGCGTGGCGACCACGGACTCGATGGCCCGATCGGCGACGCGCTCGACCCGGAACGAGTAGCCGTCGATGGTGACGGTGTCGCCGGGAACCGGCAGCCGGCCCAGCGCCTCCGTGACGTAGCCGCCGATGGTCGTGGCGTCGGTCTCGAGCGGTGCGTCGAGCGCGGCGGCCGCGTCGACGACGGTCATCGAGCCGGGCAGCCGCATCTGGCCGTCGACGATCGCCTCGGGCACCGGCTCCGCCGGCTTGAACTCGTCGCCCACCTCGCCCAGGAACTCGGCGAGCACGTTCTGCAGCGTGATCACACCCGCAGTGCCGCCGAACTCGTCCACCACGAGCGCCTGGTGCGATCGGCGCTCGCGCATGTGGCGCAGCACGCGATCGGCGGTCACGCTCTCGTGCACGGCGCTGATCGGCCGGCTCATGCTGGCCAGCGTCACGTCGGCCTGTCGCCCGCGCACCAGCCACCGCACCAGGTCCTTGGTGTGCAGCACGCCGACGATGTTGTCGATCGAGCCGCGATAGACCGGTAGCCGCGAGTACGGGCTGGCCGCCACGGCCGCGATCACCTCGTCCATCGGCGTCTCGACGTCGAGCGCCGCCATGCGCGTGCGCGGCACCATCAGCTGCTTCGCCGGCCGGGCCGTGAGCTGCAGCGCGCGTTGCAGCCGCCGGTGCTCGTCCGGCTCGAGCAGCCCGCCCTCGCGGCTCTCGGCGATGAGCAGCCCGATCTCGTCGGGCGAGTGGATGTGCCGGTGCGCCTGCTGCGGCGCGCCAAGCAGGCGCAGGAGCAGCAGGCCGCTGCCGTTCAACCAGCGGATGAACGGCCGGTAGATCCACAGCGACGCCACCATCGGCGGCAGCGTGTAGAGAGCCGACGGCGTCGGGTACTGGAGGGCCAGCGACTTGGGCACGAGCTCGCCGAAGATCACCTGCGCCGCCGTGAGCGCGAGCAGCACGATGACGGCCGCCGTGGACTGCGCCGCCAGCGGCTGCAGGCCGCCGAGCGCTGCCAGTTGGGGCGTGAGCCACACCGCCAGCGTGGACTGCGCGTAGGCGCCGAGCCCCAGGCTCGATATGGTGATGCCGATCTGACAGGCGGCGATGTAGCGGTCGAGCGCGGCCGGCGTGGACAGGCGTGGCAGCAGCCAGCGCGCCAGAGGGTTGCCGTCGTCGGCGAGCTGCCGCAGGCGGCTCTGCCGCACGCTCACCGCGGCGAACTCCGCGGCGACGTAGACGGCGTTGACCAGGATCAACGCCGCGGCGACGAGGATGGCCACGAGGACCATGCGGGCTAACGCTGCACGAACTCGGGCCGCGTGGGGCGGGCCGCGAGCCTGGCCGCGAGCTCGAACGCGAGCGTCGCGATCTGCGACGTGCCCTGGGCGTCGATCTTCTCCCAGTCGTCGCCGGGGCGGTGGTAGTCGCCGTGGAAGCCGGTGAAGAAGTTGATGGCCGGGATGCGCCGCGACTGGAAATTCGAGTCGTCGCTGCGTCCGGCGCCCGGCCCTTCCCGTTTGATGCTCAGGCCGCGAAGCCCCTGCGCGGCGGCCCGAAGGTCCTCCTCCATCGACGGTGCGTACTCGAGGCCGCTCACGTCTACGTTGCCGCGCGCGCGCCCCACCATGTCCAGATTGAGCATCGCGATCGTGTTCTCCACGGGCACGGCCGGCCACTCCACGTAGTGCGCCGAGCCGAGCAGTCCGCGCTCCTCGCCGGCAAACGCGACGAACACGAGGGTGCGGGGAAACCGGTCGCGCTGGCCGGCGGCCTGGCGCGCGATCTCGATGATCGACGACGTGCCCGAGGCATTGTCGTCGGCGCCGTTGTGGATTTCCCCGGTGCGTTCGGGCGACATCGAAAGATGCCCTCCGAGCCCGACGTGATCGTAGTGGGCGCCGATGACGATCGCCTCCTTCGCGCGGTCCGGGTTGCTGCCGGGCAACACGCCGACGACGTTGCGCACCGTCCGCACGTTCTTGGACAGATGCTCCTCATAGGTAACCGTGGCCCCGGTGAGGACGGTGGAGCGCGGCGCGAGATCGTTGTCGATCGAGCGCGCCAGCTGGTCGAGCTG
>DASTCJ010000185.1:0-2206 GCA_035605575.1 Candidatus Methylomirabilota bacterium | reverse complement strand
GGGAGGACGCGCCATGTCGCTGGTCGCCCGCCAGGTGGGCCCGTGCTTCGCGGCCGAGGCCGAGGGACTCGATCTCACACGGCCACTGTCCGCCGCCGACGTCGAAGCCATTCACGTCGCCATGGACACCCACGCCGTGCTCGTCTTCCACGACCAGAAGCTCGACGACGCGCAGCAGCTGGCCTTCACGCAAAGCCTCGGCGAGATCGAGCAGGCCATCGGCACCAGCCTGCGCGGCCCCGACGAGCTGCGGTTGCCCACGACGTTTGCCGACGTGTCAAACCTCGACAAGAACCAGCAGGTCTTCACGCGGGACGATCGCCGGCGGCTGTTCGGTCTCGGCAACCGTCTCTGGCACTCCGACAGCTCTTTCAAGGTGATCCCGGCCAAGTATTCGCTGCTCCACGCGCGGAGCGTGCCGTCGAAGGGTGGCAACACCGAGTTCGCCGACATGCGCGCGGCCTACGCGGCGCTCGACGAGGAGACCAGGAAAGAGATCGAGGATCTCGTGTGCGAGCACTCACAGATCTTCTCGCGCCAGCAGCTCGGGTTCACCGACTTCACCGACGAGGAGCGCGAGCGCTTCAGGCCGGTGCGGCAGCGCCTGGTGCGCACGCATCCGACGACCGGCCGCAAGTCGCTCTATCTGGCGTCGCACGCGGGCGGGATCGTCGGCTGGCCCGTCCCCGAGGCGCGCGCGTTCCTGCGCGATCTGGTCGAGCACGCGACCCAGCGCCAGTTCGTCTACGCGCACCGCTGGCGCGTCAACGACCTGGTCATGTGGGACAACCGCGCGACGATGCACCGCGCGCGCCCGTTCCCCGCCCACGAGCCGCGCGACATGCGCCGCACGACGCTCGCCGGCGACGCGCCGACCGTCGCGCAAGCGGGCGAGAGTCATCCCGAGACTGTAGCTCAGCGGCGACGTTGACGGCCCGCGGTTCACCTGCTTGAATCAACGCGTGGGCGTGTACGACCAGGTCAAGAAAGCATTCCAGGACATCGTCGCTCCAGAGGTCCATGCGCTTCGCGGGGACATCCGTGTCCTGGACCAGCGGGTTGTCGGCCTCGACCAGAAGATCGATGGGATCGACACGCGCCTGACCACGAAGATCGACGGGCTCGACTCCCGCCTCACGACGAAGATCGACTCGCTGCGGGCCGAGCTGATCGCGGAGATCCGTCGGCTCGACGCGCGGATCGATGGCGTCGACCGCGAGCTACGAACGGCGATCGACATCCGTGAGCGCCTGGCCGCGCTCGAAGCCCAGCGTCCTTCCTAGCCGGCGGCGAACACCGCGCGCGCGGCGTCGAGCGCGCGCTCGATCTGCGCCGCGCCCACATCCAAGTGGGTCACCGCGCGAATCGTGCGCGGACCGAGCGCCCCCATCCGCACGCCGCGGGCGAGCAATCGTTCCACGGCGGTCGCCGCGTCCAGCCGGCCGGTGACGTCGAAGAACACGATGTTCGTCTCGATGGACTTCGGGTCGAGCTCGATGCCGGGAAGCGCGGCGAGGCCCTCGGCGAGCCGCCTCGCGTTGGCGTGATCGTCGGCAAGACGCTTGACGTGATTCCGCAACGCATAGACGCCGCCGGCGGCGATGATGCCGGCCTGCCGCATGGCGCCGCCCATCTGCTGCTTGAGGCGCCACGCCTCCTCGATGAACTCGCGCGAGCCGGCGAGCGCGGCGCCGACCGGCGCGCCGAGGCCTTTGGTGAAGTCGATCCACGCGGAGTCGAACGGCGTCGCCCACTCGCGCGCGGCGATCCCGCTCGCCACGACCGCATTCATCAGTCGTGCGCCGTCCAGATGCGTCGCGAGACGATGGCGGTGCGCGACGTCGGTCACCGGCCGCACGCGGTCCAGCGGCCAGATCGAGCCGCCGCCGAGATTGCTCGTCTGCTCGACCCAGACGAGCCGGCTGCGCGGAAAGTGCCGCGCGTTGGGTCGGATGGCGGCCTCGAGCGTCGCGGCGTCGTACTGACCGCGCGCGCCGTCGAGCGGGCAGACGTTGACACCCGCGAGCGCGGCCGGGCCTCCGCTCTCGAAGTGGATCGGATGTGCCGTGCGGTGGGCGAGCATCTCCTCGCCGGGACGGCAGTGGACTCGGAGCGCGATCTCGTTGCACATCGTCCCCGAGGGCAGGAACACCGCCGCCTCCTTGCCCAAGAGCTCGGCGACCATCTCCTGGAGCCGATTCACGGT
>DASTCJ010000134.1:0-15707 GCA_035605575.1 Candidatus Methylomirabilota bacterium | reverse complement strand
CTCTGGCTCGAGGAGACCCTGCCCGAGGACGAGGACGGCGGCGAGCTCGCGCCCGACGGCCGCGTCCTCGAGATGCTCTCCGAGCACACGCTCGAGGGCTGGCTCGAGGGCTACCTGCTCACCGGGCGGCACGGACTGTTCAACTGCTACGAGGCGTTCATCCACATCATCGATTCGATGTTCAACCAGCACGCCAAGTGGCTGAACACCACGCGCAAGATCCCCTGGCGGCGGCCGATCGCGTCGCTGAACTACCTGCTCTCCAGCCACGTCTGGCGGCAGGACCACAACGGGTTTTCCCACCAGGACCCCGGCTTCATCGACCACGTCGTCAACAAGAAGGCCCAGGTCGTGCGCGTCTACCTGCCGCCCGATGCGAATTGCCTTCTCAGCGTCGCCAACCACTGCCTCAAGAGCCGCCACTACGTAAATGTGATCGTCGCCGGCAAGCAGCCTGCGCCGCAGTGGCTCACGATGGACGAGGCCATCAAGCACTGCACCGCCGGACTCGGCATCTGGGAATGGGCCAGCAACGACCGTGGCGCGGAACCGGACGTGGTAATGGCCTGTTGTGGGGACGTTCCCACGCTCGAGACGCTCGCCGCCGTGGATCTCCTGCGCCGACACGCGCCCGAGCTCAAGGTCCGCGTGATCAACGTCGTGAATCTCATGAAGCTGCAACCGCCGAGCGAGCATCCGCATGGCCTCTCCGATCACGACTTCGACGCGCTGTTCACCACGGAGAAGCCAATCATTTTTGCGTTCCACGGCTACCCGTGGCTCATCCACCGGCTCACCTACCGGCGCAATGGGCACAAGAACCTGCACGTGCGGGGCTACAAGGAGGAGGGCACGACGACCACGCCCTTCGACATGTGCGTGCTGAACGATCTGGACCGCTTCCATCTGGTGAGCGACGTGATCGATCGCGTGCCGAAGCTCGGCGCGCGCGCCGCCTATGCCAAGCAGGCGATCCGCGACAAGCTCATGGAGCACAAGGCGTACATCGCGCAGCACGGGGACGACATGCCCGAGATCACGGGCTGGAAGTGGCGACAGGAGGTCGGGGCGTCCGCGAGCCAACGCTCGACGGAGGCCGACAACGTCTGAGCATGGCGGCATGAGGCAGTGCACCGGATTCGGACGAGAGGAGAGACATCATGGAGCATGGAGAGGCCGGTCGGGCTCGGATCGAGACGCAGCTACACGAGTGGGGGGTCGACCTCGAAAAGCTCAAGCTCAAGGTCGACAAGGAGATTGCCGAGGCGAAGAAGGAGTATTACGAGCATCTGGAAGAGCTGCGGGACGACATCGAGTCTCACGTCCGGAAGTGGGGTCCCGAGGGCGAAGGGCTCAAAGACCTGCGCGCGAAGATCGAGGCCGAGCTGAAGGCGTGGAGTCCGCAGATTCATTCGTTGCAGGTCTCGGCGGAAAAGGCCGAGGCCGAGGCGAAACGGCTCATCGACGATCTGAAGGCGAAGAAGAGGGCCGTCAAGGCGCGACTCGGCGAGATCAAGCAGGCCGGCGACAGCGCCTGGGCGGACGTGAAGACCGGCACCGGCAAAGCCTGGGAGGAGCTGAGGCCGGCCATCCAGAGCGCGATCGCGCGCTTCAAGTGAGCCGGAGCGCCGGCCGTGCGAGGTAGCCAACGATGACGAAGACGATGGACGCGCTGTGCGTGAAGGATCGATGTGGAGCAGCGCGGTGACGCAGCCGGGGGCGTCGACGCAGCCGGTGGCGATCAGCCTGGCCGACGAGGAGCGCGTCAACGACGTCGTGCTCGGCGCCGTCCTCGGTCTGTGGGACGTGGTCAACAACCTGACCCGGCTGCGCCCCTCTCGGCGAGACCGGTATCGGGTCACGATCTTCGGCTCGGCGCGCGCCACGCCCGGGAGCTTCGGGTACGAGGAGACGAAGCGCGCGGCCGCGATGCTGGCCGCCATGGGCTGCGACATCGTGACCGGCGGCGGGCCGGGCCTGATGCAGGCCGCCAACGAAGGCGCGTCGACCGCGCCCGAGCGGGCGCGGTCCATCGGCATCCGCGTCGAGCTGCCGTTCGAGCAGGATGTCAACGCCTTCGTCGCCCAGGCGTTCCAGCACCGCACGTTCTTCACGCGCCTGCACCAGTTCGCGATCGCTTCCGACGCCTTCATCGTGGCGCCAGGTGGCATCGGCACCGTGCTGGAGATGGTGATGATCTGGCAGCTCCTCCAGGTGCGGCACCTGCAGGACACGCCGCTGATTCTCGTCGGGCCAATGTGGCCGGCGCTCATCGAGTGGGCCCGGCAGACGATGTTGGCCTTCGACCCGCCGCTGGCCGATCCCGACGACCTGGCGATCCCGCGCTGCGTGGCGGGCGCCGACGAGGCGCTGGCGATCATCCAGGCCGATCACGCCGCGTGGCTCCGCGCGCAGCCGCCAGCAGACGTCGGCTGAGACGTGCGAGACGTCGGGCGCCACCGAGGAATGTGGGACACTGCCCGCGAGCGAATGCGTATCGCGGTCATTTCGGACCTTCACATCGGCGCCGACGAATTCTTGCCCACGGGCTTTGGGGAGTTCCTCGACCATCTCGAGCAGGAGTACGAGGAAATCATCCTGCTGGGAGACGTCTTCGAGTGCTACTCCCCCGCTCTGCCCTGGAGAGCTTTGGCAGAGTACGATCGCCTCGTTCGGCTCCATCGCAATATCACGGACCGCTTCCGCTCCGCCAAGTACACGCTTCTGTCCGGAAACCACGACATGGTGCTGCGGCGGGCGCGCGGCATTCCGTCGAGGACGGAACGCGTTCACAACGGATACCGCATCCTCCTTTCTCACGGTCACGAGAACGAGTCCGCCTTCGGCAGCGCCGTCAAGGTTCGTCTCGTCGAGCTGTACATGTGGCTCGCCTATCGACTCAAGAGAGTCCGACTTCCCGCGCTCTACGACTGGAGCTACAGGATGGATTACGAGCGCAACATGAAAGACGGCGGGGCGGCACACGTGGAGGCCGCGCGTCGGTTGGTGCGGGGCGGGTACGATGTCGTCGTCTTCGGTCACACGCATGTGGAGCGACACGTCGAGCTTCGCGAAGGAGGCACCTATATCAACACGGGCGACTGCGTCCGGCGCCGGATGTACGCCTCCCTCGACCTGGAGCGACGCGAGTGCGCGCTGTTCGAATTCCCCGGGCAGCGCGTCGCGACGGAACGGGAACGCTGATCGTCAGTCGAAATAGCGCGATGTCTCGCCAGGTCTCGCTGCCGGCGAGCCGGCGCCTCGACCGAGCTCCGCGTCGGCCGCGCGCTCGATGGCAGCGATGATGCGAACGAAATCGTCCTGCGTCACCGTGCTGCTTCCGGCCCTGCGGAGCGGGAATCCGTTCTTGATCAGCAGCTCGCCCGGCTCGATCTCGAGCGTCGCCAGCTGACGGAACGGCACGTTGCCCAGGCGGTCCGGCACGCGCAGGCGGAGCGGTCGCCAGTCCCCCTCGCAATACTGGTCGAACTCCTTCCGGGCGGCGGGGAGCGTCGAGAAGCTTCCGGCATCGGGGATGATCCATGGGGACAGCTCGGGCCCGATGTTGAAATTGCGGTGCCGCACGAGCCGATTGTCCGGAATGCGCTTCGTCGAATCCCACCAGATACCG
This sequence comes from Candidatus Methylomirabilota bacterium, assembly GCA_035605575.1. GTDB lineage: Bacteria > Methylomirabilota > Methylomirabilia > Rokubacteriales > CSP1-6 > AR12. Next base: position 12,076 of record DASTCJ010000134.1, on the reverse strand, counting down.
TCGACGTACTGGAACGCCCGGCGCGTCGCCGCCCGGGGCAATGGTCCCAGCTCCATCATGGTCTCGCGCAGCAGCGTCGTGACCGCGTGATCGTAGACGAGCTCGGTGGCCCGGGTGTGACGGCGCACGACCGCACCCGCGATCTGGGCGCCCAGACGGTTCGAGTAGATGTCTTCTGGAGAGAAGGCGGACGGCCGCTCCGGGAACGGCGTGGAGGACCACCCGTACCACGTCGCGATTTCGTGCCAGGCTCCTGCGTAGTGGTCGAGCCACTCGGCGAGACTGATGACGACTTCCCGCAAGCCGTACGCACGCACGAGCTGGCGGTCGAGCGGCTTCACGACGATGCGACGCCGCGCGCCTTCGCCGGTGATCGGAATCGTCCCTCCGGTGGCGGCGATCCGAGCGATTTGCGACGCGAGATAGATCGTGCGATCGGCGTTGTCGCGCACGTGGGCAATGTCGATGAACCCGCCACGACAGGTGTAAAGGATCCCCGACGCTTCGTCGGATATGATGCGGTGCTCCAGGCCCGCTTGAACGGCCATCGCTCCCTTGTTGAACCGATGCATCCCGAGCGAATCCACCTCGAGAACGTAGCGGATCTCGTAGCCTGGAACGGGGATCGAGCCGACGCGCGCGCCGATATCATTGCCGAAGATACAGCACGGCCGCAAGCTGGTCGGCTCCGGCACCGCCGGAATGTCTTCTGGATTGAGGCCGGAGAAGAACGCGGCGTCCAGCTCCTCGTCGTTCAAATGCGAGGTCGTGGCCCATCGCTCCGCGGATGCGAGCAGGAGCGCAACGCAGAGCGTGAGCGGCAGGCCCATGAAACCCAGCAGCCGATACGAAGCTTTCACGGGAACGACTCCGCGTCGTCGAGCGTGGTCGAGACACATCTGATCGCCGTCCAAGCTCAGCCGCCATGCCGGGTGCGTGCTGAGCCAGCGCTATATACTAACGCTCGCTCTCGTCAGGCCCGGCTGTATTGCCCGGAGGATTCGGCATGCCAGTGTCTTGGTCCGAGTGTTGCCGCACGACGCAGTGAGGCTGCACATGCCACGGAAGACACGGAGTACTGACTCAACGATGACCGGCCATCGCTTCAATGGCGTCAGCTGGACGCACTGGCGAGAGGCCGTGCAGGCGTTCGCGGCGTGCGAGGTGGGTGGCCGCGCCAAGGCGCTGTTCGCCACGCTGCTCACCCTGCTGCTCGTGATCAACGGGCTGAATGTGGTGAACAGCTACGTCGGTCGCGACTTCATGACGGCGATCGAGGAGCGCGACGTGCCGCGCTTTTTCGGCAAAGCGCTTCTCTACGTCGGAGTCTTTGCAGTGTCGACCGCGACGGCCGTCATCTATACCTTCACGGAGCAGCGTCTCGGCCTCCTCTGGCGCGAATGGCTCACGCGGCTTCTCCTCACCCGTTACCTCCAGAACCGGACCTATTACTGGCTCCGGGAGCACCCCGAGGTTGCGAACGCCGACCAGCGCATCGCGGACGATGTGCGGACTTTCACGACGATGACGCTGTCGCTCGCGCTCGTGCTGCTGAACTCGACGTTTACGATTGTGGCCTTCTCCGGCGTGATGTGGTCGATCAGCGAAGCGCTTTTCGTCGCGGCGGTACTCTACGCCGCGCTGGGCTCCGGGCTCACGATCCTGCTGGGGCGTCCCCTGATATGGCTCAACTACAACCAGGCCGACACGGAGGCAAGCTTCCGCGCCGATCTGGTGCACCTTCGCGAGCGCGGCGAATCGGTGGCGGTGCTGCGCCGCGAAGGCCATCTCGGTGCGCGGCTCGGGCGTCGGATCGACGACATTGTCGAGAACACGAAGCGCATCATCGCGGTCAACCGCAATCTCGGGTTCTTCACGATCGGCTACAACTACCTGATCCAGATCATCCCCGCCATCATCGTCGCGCCGCTCTTCATTCGCGGGGAGGCGCCCTTCGGCGTGATCCCTCAGTCGGCGATGGCGTTCGCTCACCTGCTCGGTGCTTTTTCGCTGATCGTCACCCAGTTCCAGCAGATCTCCTCCTACGCCGTCGTGATCGCGCGACTCAGTGCCCTCGCCGACGGCACTGATCGTGCCGCGGCAAAAGATGCATCCCGTATCGAAATCGACGAGACGAATGGCGCGCTCGCCTGGGATCACCTCACCCTGCGTTCGCCGCACGACCAGCGGGTGCTGGTGGACGACCTTTCCCTCGTGGTGCCGCCGGGCCTTCGCGTCCTCGTCACGGGGGGCAACGAGGCCGGGCGCACGGCGCTCTTCCGTGCAACCGCGGGACTCTGGCATGCCGGCGAAGGCCGCGTCGCCCATCCACCGCCCGACGCGATCATGTTCATACCCGAAAGGCCGTATCTCCCGCCTGGAACGCTGCGCAAAAGCCTGGTGCCGATGGGGAGCGATGCAGCGATCAAGGACGCGCGGATCCTGGAGGTGTTGGGCGCGCTCGGCATAGACAGCGTGGTGGCGCGCGTCAACGGCCTCGACGTCGAGCACGACTGGGACGACGTGCTCTCGCTCGGCGAGCAACAACAGCTCGCCATGGCCCGCGTCGTGCTAGCCGCCCCGCGTTTTGTGCTGCTCGACCGACCAGCCACGGTACTGGATGCCGACAACCTCACGCGCGCGCTCGTGTTGCTCGCCGCGCACGGGATCACCAGCGTCACCTTCGCGCCGGACGCCTGGCTGGCGCCACAGCACGACGCGGTGCTCGAACTGACGCCTGACGGTCGCTGGACGTGGCAGCCGACCCGTGCGGAGAGTCCCGCCCATGAGCGCGGCTGACGCCCGACTCACCGAGCAACAGCCCATGCCGGGCGACGTTCTCGACGACTTTCGCGACGTGTCCGGCTGGAGCGTCATCACCTCCGGTGAAGCGCAGCTGCTCCTTCGCGGCAACAGCGGCCGCGGCAGCGGCGCGCTCCACCTCGACTACGACTTCAAGGGAGGACGCGGCTTCGTCGTCGCGCGCAAGCCATTCTTGCGCCGGCTGCCGGAATCGTGGGCGATCGAGATGCAGATTCGTGGCGCAGCGCCGGCGAACAGGCTCGAGATCAAGCTTGCCGATCCCACCGGCCGTAACGTCTGGTGGTGGTACCGTGACGGCTTCCAGTTTCCGGATTCCTGGCATCCGCTCCGCATCCGCAGCTCGGAAGTGTCCTTCGCGTGGGGGCCCGCTGGCGGCGGCGCCATGCGTGAGCTCGGCGCAATCGAGATCGCCATTGCCGCCGGCCCCGGCGGCCACGGCAGCGTGTCGTTCGCGGACTTTCGTTTGGAGGATCGGTCACTCCCTGAACCGCCGCGCGTGCAAGCATCGAGCACCGCGCCCGGTCACGAGGCTAGCCACGTAACGGACACGACGCCGACGACGAGCTGGCGCGCTGCCTCCGACGTGACGCCGCAGTGGATTGTCCTCGACTTCGGCCGCGAGCACGAGTACGGCGGCCTCGTGATCGATTGGGAGCCACGGGCCGAGGCGCGTGCATTCGACGTTCAGCGATCCGACAACGGCAGGAGCTGGACGAGGCTCTTTTCTGCGCGCCAGGCCGAGGGCGAGCGCAGTTACGTCTATCTCCCCGGCGGCAGTCGGTCGCGGTACCTGCGCCTTCATCTCCTCGAAGCCGCCGCCGGTGCCGGCGCGTTTGGCATCCGCAGCGTCGACGTGCGTCCCTTCGAGTTCGGCCGTTCGCTTGCCGATTTCTTCCACGCCGTTGCTGCCGGCGAGCCCCGCGGTCATTTTCCGCGATGGCTGCACCGCGAACAATCGTACTGGACGCCCGTCGGTGTCGCCGGCGCCTCCAGCGCCGCCATTCTGAACGAAGAGGGCATGTTCGAGCCCGGTCGAGGCTCTCTATCACTCGAGCCTTTCCTGTATACCGATGACACCCTGGTGACGTGGGCGGACGTCGACCGGACGATCTCGCTCGCACGCAACCACCTACCGATTCCGTCGTCGACGTGGCGGCATCGCGGCCTCGTGCTGCGGACAACCGCCTTCGCTGCCGCGGAGCCCGATGGCCCCGCCGCGCGTGCCTGCTATCGCGTCGAGAACCACCGGCCGGTGCCAGCGCGTGTGCGGCTCTTCATCGCGCTCCGACCATTTCAGGTAACACCTCCGTGGCAGTCGTTCGGTGATCTCGGTGGACCGGCGCGTGTGCGCTCGCTCGCCTGGCGTGACGGCGCCGTCGTCGCCGACGGTGGCTTGCGCGTCCTGCCGCTTACGCCTCCGGCCGGGTTCGGCGCCGCCGCATTCGAGCAGGGCGGGGTGCTTCGCCACATGGCTCGGGGCAACCTGCCGCCGCGCACGGATATCGAAGACGTATTCGGCTACGCATCGGGAGCGCTCGCGTGGGATTTCGAGCTTCTGCCAGGCGCCGCGGTCGAGGTGCTCGTCGCTGTGCCCTTCGCCGACCGTCCCGCGCTCGGTGGCGTCGCGTCCGGTGAGAGACGTGTGGTCAACGCCGTCTCGCTCGACGACGTCGCGCGCTACTGGGAGCGCAAGCTCGGGGCCGTCGGCATTCGGCTGCCCGCGAGCGCGACCGCGTGCATCGACACGGTGCGCACAGCGACGGCGCACATCCTGGTCAACCGCGACGGCGCGGCCCTCCAGCCCGGGCCGCGTCGCTACACGCGCTCGTGGATTCGCGATGCCGCGACGATGTCGGCAGCGCTGCTACGGATGGGCTGCGCCGCAGAAGTGCGCGACTTCCTCGACTGGTACGCGCCTCATCAGGCGGCAGACGGCAATGTTCCGTGCGCCGTCGATCGCAACGGCGCGGACTGGCTCCCCGAGCACGACAGCCACGGCCAGTTCATCTTCACGCTCGCGGAGTATTTCCGCATCACGGGCGACCGCGACTTCACCGCCCGCCTCTGGCCGGCCGCCCGGCGCGCCGTCTCCTATCTGGAACACTTGCGCGCCCAGCGCATGCGGCCGGAGCTCCACGAGCCCGGTAAGCGCGCACGCTGCGGTATCCTGCCGCAGTCGGTGAGCCACGAGGGATACCTCGCCCACCCCGTTCACGCCTACTGGGACGATTTCTGGGCGCTGCGCGGGCTCGGCGACGCCGCAGCGCTGGCTCGCGCGCTCAACGACGCCGCCGATGCAGAGCGGCTCGAAACGCTGCGGCGTGCCCTGCACCTGTCACTCTACGCGTCGATCGAGACCACGATCGCGACGCGCGCGCTGTCGTACATTCCCGGGTCGGTGGAGTGGGCGGATTTCGATCCAGCCGCGACGGCCACCGCGATCACGCTGACGGATGCGCCACAGCACCTACCCGCGGCGGCCATGGCGTGGACGTTCGACGAATACCTGCGCGGGCTCCGCCGGCGGCGCACCGGCGAGAGCGACTGGAACAATTACTCGGCCTACGAGGTCCGTATCCTCGCCGCGCTCGTACGGCTCGGTCGTCGCGACGGCGCGCACGAACTGTTGGCATTTTTCCTCGGGGATCGCCGGCCGCAGGCGTGGAATCAATGGCCGGAGATCTCGTGGAGGGATCCACGCAGCCCCGGTCACCTGGGCGACGTGCCGCATGCCTGGATCGGGGCGGAGTTCGTTCTGGCGATACTCGGCTTGTTCGCCTATGAGAACCCGGCGGACGACGCCCTCGTGCTCGCAGCAGGGATCCCCAACGCGTGGCTCGACGCCGGCGAGGTCGGTATCGACGATCTCCCGACCTGGTGGGGGCCGCTTCGCTATACCGTCCGCAGAGCGGGTGAGTCGGCCCTGGAGTTTGATCTTGCGCCGGGGCTGCGCCCGCCCCCCGGCGGCATCGTAATCCGCCCGCCGCTTCCGCGACCGCTGGCGGCCGTGGAGGTCGATGGCCGGGCGATCGCTGACTTCGAGCCCGAAAGCGCCACGCTGCACGAGCCGACCGCCCACGTCGTGCTGCGATTCTGACTGCCTGCCGTAATCACCCGCCAGCTGTTTTCGAACGATCTGGCCGACGCGCCGGCGACCGGTTCCGAGATCGGCAAGACCCGCTGGGAAGTCCCGTACCTCGCGCCGGACGAGGAGGGTTGAACTTCGTGAGAAACTCGGTCTTTACACGGAGCGCAAGCTGTGCGAACGCCGAGTCGACGTCGTCAAGGGTGTGCGTGGGGCGAGCTACGACGGCTCGGGCCATGGTGTTCGGCGTCAAGTTTTCCGGGTTCATCGCGTGGTGGTTGTGGCGCCCGTATGGCGACGGTCGACTTCTCGTGATCCGATGAATACGACCAGCACGGTCTTTCGATGGTTCGGTCTGGCGCTCGCCCTCGGCGGGTGCGCCACGCTCGCGAACACGTCCGAGCAAAACCTGGCGTACGAGCGGTGGGCGCAGTGCTCCGGTCCGACGGCCACCCTCGACTGGATCTCGGTCGACGGGCAGATCCGCTTCTTCTACACGAACCCCGTCGACCGCCGGGACATCGTCCAGTGCCTCAGCGAAGCCGGTCGCACCGGCCCGCCGCTTCCGCCGCCCGTGGCCGTCGGACCGCGGGGAGGCCCGTGACGCAGCCTGCGTAACCCGTCGAGACGAGTACGCCACCAGGTTGGGCTCGATTGCGATCTGGAGCGCAGTCCGTATCATGGCGCCAGCCGCTTTGTCGGGCGAGGGATATGCCATGAGAACGCCGGGTAGTTCTTGGACCTGTTTGCTCCTTGTTGTGCTGTTTCCCACTACTGCGCGGGCGGACGACTTTCTCCCCCACGGGGTGTGCTACCTGTGGGATCGTTCGCTGCTCGCCGTCCACGCCGTGTCCGACCTCCTCATCGGGCTCTCCTACGTCACCATCTCGGCGACGCTGGCATTCCTCGTCTACCGCGCTCGGCGGGATATTCCGTTTCAATCGATGTTTCTGGCTTTCGGCGCCTTCATCGTTGCATGCGGGGCCACGCATTTCATGGAGCTATGGACGTTGTGGGAACCGCGGTACTGGTTGGCCGCCGGCGTCAAAGTCATCACGGCGGCGGCGTCGCTGGCGACCGCGCTTGTCCTTCCGCCTCTCGTCCCCAGGGCATTGGCGCTTGTCAGATCCGCGAGCGCGGCCAAGGAACAAGAATCGCGCTTCCGGGCGCTGCTGGAATCTGCGCCCGACGGCATCGTGATCGCCGATCGGGAGGGGCGCATCGCCATCGTGAATCGGCAGGCCGAGCTGCTGTTCGGATACGAGCGCGAGGAATTGCTCGGGCGCCACGTCGAGATGCTCCTGCCCGAGTCCGCCCGGCACGCACACCTCGCCCACCGTCGAGAATACGCGGCGGCACCGAGCGTGCGGCCGATGGGCCGGGGATTGGCCTTGAGTGGCCGCAGGAACGACGGCAGCGAATTCCCCGCAGAAATCAGCCTGAGTCCGCTAGAGACTCCGGAGGGGCTCCTGATCACCGCCGTGGTTCGCGACGTCACCGAACGACGGCGTGCCGAGCAGCAGCAGCTGGAGCTCGTCCGAGCTCAGGCCGCGCGAGCGGAGGCCGAGGCGGCAAATCGCACGAAGGACCAATTCCTTGCGACGATCTCCCACGAGCTGCGCACGCCATTGAATGCCGTCTACGGATGGGCTCGCATGCTCCGCGCCGGCACTCTGGACGAGGCCGGAGCAGCCCGGGCCCTCGAAGTTATCGAACGCAACGCGGGTGTGCAGGCGCAGATGATCGACGATCTGCTCGACGTCTCGCGGATCACCAGCGGCAAGATGCAGCTCGACGTTCGACTCGTCGATCCCCGCGCCGTCATCGAGTCGGCTCTGGACGTCGTCGCGCCTGCCGCGGCCGCGAAGCAGCTCCGCGTGCAGCCCGTGCTGGATCAGCGGGCGGGCCCGATCATGGGCGATGCGGAACGGCTGCAGCAAGTGGTCTGGAATCTTGTCTCGAACTCCGTGAAATTCACCCCGCGGGGCGGGCGTATCCAGATCCACCTCCGCCGGATGAACTCGCACATCGAGATCGAAGTCGCGGATACGGGAGAAGGCATCGACGTGTCGTTGCTGCCGTTCATCTTCGATCGATTTCGCCAGGGCATCGGCGAGCGGCGAGGCGGCCTCGGCATCGGCCTGTCGCTCGTGCGACATCTCGTCGAGCTGCACGGCGGTGAGGTCCACGCTCACAGTGATGGCCCAGGAAAAGGGGCCGTGTTCGTGGTGAAGCTTCCCGTGACCATCACGACGCCGCCGGAGCGGCACGAGAGCCACCCCGCGATCGGCGCGGGGTATCAGCTTCGTGGGGGCCACGCACTCCAAGGGCTTCGCATTCTCGCCGTTGAAGACGACGCCGATTCGTTGGAGCTCCTTCGGACGATCCTCACCTCGCAGGGGGCAGAGGTCACGACGGCGGTCTCTGCGAACGACGCCGTGGACTGTCTGGGACGTCAACTCCCGGACCTGATCATTTCGGATATCGAGATGCCCGGTGGCGATGGCTACGCGCTCATCCGGGCGGTGCGGGGCGCACGAGATGATGCCTGGCGGATGCTGCCAGTCGTTGCGTTGACCGCCTACAGTCGCGTCGAGGATCGTATTCGGTTGCTATCGGCCGGATTCAGCATGCACGTGTCGAAGCCCGGCGACCCGGCGGAGCTTGCGGCCATCATACTGAGTCTGACGCGCCGTCCGGCCGCGGAATGAAGGCGCGCTACGCGCGGGTCACTTCCAGGGCACGCGAAGTTCGACGAAGACACCGCCCCGCTGCGGCACGCCGACTCGAATGTCCGACTTGATGCCCAGCAGGCTCTCGGTCAGATAGTTCAACGCCCCGATCGGGTCGGTCGCGATCAGGATGGCATGATCGTACCATCTGAGCTCGGGCTTCTTCTTGACCCAGTCCCGGATCGGCTCGAACACGAATCCGCCGAGCAGCGCTCCGCCGACCGGTGTCACGATCAGGTCCTGATAGGACGGCGGCTCGAAGAACGCTTCGACGCCGAACTCGTACAGCGCCGACGCGAACGCTGCATAGACGAACGAGTCGAGCCGGCCGAAGCCGCGCTCGCGGGCGCGCGTGTAGTAGGTGGCGCCGAAGTACGTGTGGCCCAGGTAGTTAACCGCCCAGCCGTCGTCATCCCAGCGCGGATTCTGGACGTTCTCCCACCACTTCTCGAAGCTGGCGTCCTTGTTTTGGCTCGTCCAGTTCGACACGCTCGACGGCAACGCGAAGAGGACCGCGGCGCCAACCGCCTGGTAGGTGAAGAGAAAGGCCGTGTCCCGCGCGAGCCCAAGCCAGTCGCGGGGATCGACCGAGCGGGGCTCTTCCGAATTGTCGGGAAGGAGATGGAATTTCTTGTCGGGCGCGTCTTCGGTGGCAGCCCACACCCACCACGCATTCGCGTCGGCTGCGCTGTAGTCTGACAAGTCTTGCGCGAACACGGGCTTGGCGGCCAGACCGAGCGTGATCAGGGCGAGGAAGACGGCTATGGCCCGAACCAAGGCGTCGAGCATAATGCCCGAACGACGGGTGGAAGTCCACCACGGGTTGCCCGCCCGGCCCTTGCGTGCGGACGGCACGGACATGTCATGGTGCGGATCTGGCGTGACGCTCCGGCCGCCAGCACCACCGGCGGCTGTCACTGAGATGGACCGATAGAACGTAGCTCGTGGCTCCGCTGCGCCGCTGCCTGCAAAGGGAGGTATCACGATGGCGCCTGCCGAGGACAGCAAGACGGGCTCACCAGCGGACCAGCCGGGTGATGCTGCGCAGAAAAGGGCGCAGGTGGCCGAGCGCGTGCGGGTCGAAGCTGAGAGCGGCCGGGTTCGGTCCGAGATTGCCCGGGAGACCGCCGAAGAACAACGCCTCGTCTCCGAGGAAACGCGCCGGTCCGCCGAGGATCTCAGGGCTCTGCAGGAGATCGAACGAAATCTCGGGGAGAAGTTGCGTACGCATGAGGAGCACATCCGCACCGAAGCCGAACATTTTCGGAGGGTGGCAGATGAGCTGCGAGCCGCGGCCGAAGCTGCTCGCGAGCGAGCCGAGGAGGCGCGTCAGACTGCCGAGCAGGCACGTCGCGAGGCTGCCGAGCTCCGGCAACGCTACGAAGACCAAACGAAGATCCTTCAAGAAATTTACGAAGCGCTGAAGCGCTTGAGTGCCGACTTTCGGCAAGGATGAACGTCCGGCAACGGAAGCGCGGTTCAGTCAGCTTGCCGTAGTCCCACCGATGGCTGCATCACCGCAACGAGCCGGGCCACCACGAGCAACCGGATGACGGGCCACGAGGGATCGAATTCCCCCCGACGCATGCTGAACTTTGGCGAACGAGCGTGAGCATGATGATTGTTGTGAAGGCTTTCGCCTCCGGTAACCCACGCCATCAGTGGCGAGTTGTATGCCGTGTTTGCGAAGTTCTGCGAGCCGCGCCAGTGGCCGAGGCCGTTGATGAGCGGCGCGAGGACAAAGACGTACAGCACGGCATGGAGGCTGGCCGCCAGCAGCCCCATCCAGAGACCGAGCAGCATGCAGAGCAGCACCGTGCCGAGCAGGGGCCCCAGCCACCCACGCGCAAACAGCGTGTCGAGGCGGTCGGCTCTGATGTCGGGTGCGAACGTCCGGAGCGTATCGGGATTGCGCGCTTCGCGCGCGTAGTAATACACGTTCAGCAACTGAACCCGCCAGAAGCCGAGGAGCCGCGGGCTGTGCGGATCACCATCGCGGTCCGTGAACGCGTGATGCTTGCGATGGACGGCAACCCATTGACGCCGATCCTGGCCGGTCGTCAACCAGAGCACCGTGCGGAACAGTGCGGCGCCGAACGGATGGACGGCCAGCGCCCGATGCGCCAGCGCACGGTGCAAGTATACCGACGTGGTGAGAGCGGCGACTTGTGTCAGAACAATAGCGATGAGCGGCGCCAACCACATCGCAGACGACATTTCGAATCCTTTCTCGCGGACGAGTCGGCTCCGAGCCGTTCAGTTTCAACGATCGACATGGGCGGCGGCGTTGGCGCGCTTCAGCGCTTTTCGTTGTCGTTTCCGTGCCTGAGCCTGCTTGCGCTTTCGTTTCACCGAGGGCTTTTCGTAGAAGGCACGGCGCTTCATTTCCTGAAAAATACCTTCCTTCACCATGTGCTTCTTGAGGGCCTTGAGCGCGAGGTCAAGCTGGTTGCCGGTTACGTCGATGCGGGCGGCCGTGATCACGCGCGGCATGGGTCTCCTCCAGCGTGCGGTCCCTCACGCTCACTCACGGTGCGAGCGCCGCCACGGTCGAGTGGCTTCGGAGCGATCAACCACGTTCAGCGCCACGAGATGCGCACTGCCGTCTTCAATCGCAGCCGCGATCGTACCGAACAGGTCCGGCGACTCCTCGATGACTTCGCCGGCATAATTCACGATGCGCCACCGCCAGCCGCGCTCTCGTGGCGTTGCAACCGCAGCGACCTGCATCCTTTCCTCCCGTTTGCCGCCTGCGACGAATTCGTGTCGGCACGGACGTCTTGCGGATCCATGATGCGCGTTCCGGCTGCGGAAACTCTGCGTTGCTGCCGGTGGTGAAAAACGGACGGCGAACGACGATGCCCAAGGGACGTGACGCCTGAGCGGGTCAGCCAAGCGTCCAGTGGTAGGCGCGGAACTACACTACGCTACGCGAGCAGCAGTGTCGAGAACTGCTTCGCGTCCGTGTTGTGAAGGACCTCTACCCCGACTGAGGCGCGCTTGCCCCACCCGGCGCCCCGGCGCCCCACCGCCTCCGGTCGGATCGCTCGAATTTCTACGACGTTAGGACTGGCACACAGGTTGCCCTGGATTGCGGCGATGTCGACCTGTACGCGGCGGTGTCGGCGGTGGCTCGGGCTGCTCCTCGTACTGGGCGTCCCTGCGTCCGCGACCGCGCACTCGGACGGCGCAGGCGCGACGACGTCTGCCGTCGCAGGCCGCGTGAGCGTCCAGGGCTTGCGTATCGAGCTGCTCACCGATCCCGGGCCCTTGCGTGCGGACGGCGCCGGACTTGTCATCGCGCGGATCCGGCGTGACGCTCCGGCCGCCGACGATTCCCATGCCGGCCACGCGGCACATTCGGCGCCCCCCTCGCCTGCGATGCCGGTCATCGGCGCCGACGTCCGCATTGCGCTCGCCGGCAGCGCACCCGTGC
>DASTCJ010000025.1:0-16811 GCA_035605575.1 Candidatus Methylomirabilota bacterium | reverse complement strand
CCCCCAAGCCCCCCAACGTTCGGCGCGGCCCGGCGGAGCCGGGACGCGCCTCTTTTTTGCGCGAGACTTTCGCGCGCTTCTGCGCGTGGTACCCGCGGTCCTGGCGCGCGCTACGCGCGCTGCGGTGTCTAGTAGGTGCCGGGGCGGATTTGTTTGTAGAGATCCTTAAGCTTGTCGGGGGTGAAGTCTTTGGATTGGCAGAGGCCGATGATCTTGCGCTCGTCGGCTTCGACGGCGGCGACGGCTTCGGGGAGCTTGGCGGCGCACTCGGGTGGGATGACGACGACGCCGTGCTGATCGGCGTGAACGAGGTCGCCGGGCTTCACCCAGAGACCGCCGAGCTTCACCGGGAGCCCGAAGTCGACCATGTGGACGTAGGCGTGCGACACGCTCACGTGAGCGGCGGCGAACTGGAAACCGAGCGCGCGCACTTCGTCGAGGTCGCGCACGGAGCCGTCGGTGACGGTGCCGACACAGCCGAGTGCCTTGTGGATGTTCGCCTGCACCTCACCCCACTGCGCGCCCTGACCGCGCGGCTCGTCCAGGTCGTGCACGACGATCACGCGGGGTGCCGGAATCGTCAGGACGTAGTCCCACCAGCCGAAGGTGCTCGCCCGATGCCCCTGGATCGGCGCCGGCTCCGCGCGGATCACGGCGGTGACGGCGTAGCCGACCATCGGACCAAGCTCGGGAAACAGCGCGCGGATTTCGGAGGACATCTGACCGTGGTTACGCGGGCGGAGGTTGAAGGTCTCGATGCCGTTGGCGATGCTCGGGCTGCTGATCTTCTTCAGCGCGTCGATCACGGCGGGGCTCCTTCCTGGGGGGTGGCTCAAATCGCCTCGCGCCGCTGCTTGATGAGCAGTGCGCGCAGGGCGTCGATCGTCCGTTGCACGGACTCGAGGTTGGGGTTCACGGCCAGCGCCTGCTCGAAGCGCTCGAGCGCTCGCGCGGGCTGATCGAGCTCGAGCCAGATCATGCCGTACCCGCTCAGCGCCCCGAAGTGCTGCGGATTGCGCCGAAGCACTTCGTCGCAATCGGCGGCCGAGCGTCGCCACTCGCCGAGCAGATAGTATGCGGTCGCCCGCTTGTTCCAGCCCTCCGCGAAATCAGGACGGCGGCGAATGACCTCGCTGAACGTGTCCACCGACGCTGCGACCTGTCCATGGCGCATCTGCACGACGCCGCGCTCGAGGATCGAATCGACCGCCGCGTCGCCGGATCGGCTCCACACGGCCCACACCGCCGCCTCCGCGAGGCGACGGACCTCGGCGTCGGAATCTCTGAGCGTGCGAAGCAGGGCCGGCGCGTCGGCGAGGACGCCGACCTCGAGCAGCGCGGCGACGCCGAAGCGCCGCGCCTCCACATCATTGCTGGCGAGCGCGGCCAGCGCGTCCTCGCGGCTGGGCCCTGCGTGAGCCGTCGCGACGAGGACGAGCGCCGCCAGCGCGCCGGCGAGCGCGCGCATCACGGCGTGTAGGCCTCGTTGACGTGCGTTGCGGCCAGCCCGGGCTCGCGTCCGCCGCCCGCGACGAACACCCGGGTGCCGATGAGGGCAGCGCCCATCCCGTGGCGCGCCGTCGGCATCGGCTCGAGCGAGATCCAGCGGTTGCCCGCCGGCTCGTACATCTCGGTGGCGTTGAAGATGCGGAACGGCGCCTCGCCGCCGACCACGAGCACGCGGTCGGGCAAGGCGACGGCGGCGAGGCCACCGCGTCCGCGCGGCAACGGTGGTCCGGTCCGCCAGCTGTCGGTGGCCGGATCGTAGATCTCGACGTTGGCGTACTGATCGCCCATGAACGAGCTGCGCCCGCCGACTGCCCACACACGATCGAGGAAGGCGGCGGCGGCGAGGTGGTCTCGCGCCGTCGGCATCGCGTTGGCGACGATCCACCGGTTGGCGGCCACGTCGTAGATCTCGTGGGCGCCGAGCGGATTGGCCGCGCTGCCGCCCACCGCGTGGATGCGGCCGGCGAGACCGGCGACGGCGAGTGCGCCGCGCGCGGTGGGCATGGGCGTGCGCTTCTCCCAGGCGCCGCGCGCGTCGGTCCACTCCCAGACGGTGTCGAGCGGCGCCCAGCTCAGGCGTCCGCCGGTGTAGCCGCCGATGACGAAGAGCCGGTCGCCGACGGCCACCGCCGCTGCGTGATGGACCGCGATCGGAAGCGGCGGGCGAACGTCCCAGCTGTCGGTGCCGGGATCGTAGCGCTCGACGGTGGACAGCGGCTCCCCGGTGGCCCCGAACCCGCCGATCACCCAGAGGTGACCGCCCAACGCTGCGGTCGCGACCTCTTGCCGCGCCGTCGGCATGGGCCCGAGCGTTTCCCAGCGCCCGGGCGTCCGCTGGTCCACGGGTGCCGGCGAGTTCGTCTCGATGCCGAGACAGCCGCCGAGCAGGATCGTGACGAGAAGCAGGCCGCGCGCGCTCATCAGGGGCCGGTGACCCGGAGGAATGCGGCTTCGTCGAGGATGGGCACACCGAGCCGGCGCGCATCGTCGGCCTTGCTTCCCGGTGAGTCGCCCACCACGACGTAGTCGGTTTTGCGCGTGACCGACGACGTGACGCGGCCGCCGAGGCTTTCGATCCGCTCGCGCGCGGCATCGCGCGTGAGACCGGCAAGCGTCCCGGTCAGCACGAACGTCTTGCCGGCGAGCGGGCGGGGACCATCGACGACGGCGCCGGGCTCTGTGAGATCGACACCGAGGTCGCCGAGCGCGCGCAGCATGCTCAGGTTTGCGCTCTCGTCGAAGAACGTGCGCACCGAGGCGGCGATGACGTCACCGATGCCGTGCACGCCCGCCAGCTCCTGCTGCGTCGCTGCCGCCAGCCGGTCCATGGAGCCGAATCGCATGGCGAGCAGGCGCGCCACGCGTTCCCCCACGAGGCGGATGCCGAGCGCGTTGAGCAGCCGCGCGAGGCCGCGGCCCTTCGAGCCCGCGATGGCGGCGGCCAGGTTCTCGGCCGACTTCTCGGCGAAGCGATCGAGCTCCGCGAGACGATCGGCAGTGAGGCGGTAGAGGTCGGCAAAGTCCTTGACGTCGCCGCGATCGACCAGCTGCTCGATGACCGCCTCGCCGAGCCCCTCGATGTCCATCGCACGCCGCGAGCCGAAGTGCTTGAGCCGTTCCTTCAGCTGCGCCGGACAGGCGGCATTCATGCACCGCCAGTACGCTTCACCTTCCGGACGGAACGCGGCGCCGCCGCAGGCCGGACAGTGATCGGGAAACGTGTACGGGGCCGTGTCCGGCGGCCGCCTCGCCGCCACCACCTGCACCACGTAGGGAATCACGTCGCCCGCGCGCTCGATGAGCACGGTGTCGCCGACGCGGATATCCTTGCGGCGGATCTCGTCCTCGTTGTGCAGGCTCACGTTGCTGATCACGACGCCGGCGAGCGGAACCGGCGTGAGCTTGGCCACCGGCGTGAGCGCGCCTGTCTTGCCGACGTTGACGTCGATGGACTGCACGACGGTCGTGGCCTGTCGCGCGGCGAACTTGTAAGCGATGGCCCAGCGCGGATGATGCGCCGTCGAGCCGAGCCGGCGCTGCTGCTCGAGCGAATCCACCTTCACCACCACCCCGTCGGCGTCGTAGCCGAGCGTGTCGCGCTCGGTCTCGAGCCGCGCGCAGTAGGCGAGGACGTCGTCGAGCGTGGCCGCTCGCTCGGTGCGCGGATTGGTCTTCAGCCCCGCCTCGCGCAGCGCCTCGATGGCCTCCGCGTGGGTGGCGATCGTCAGGCCGGGGGCGTGGCCGAGGTGATAGAGGAAGATATCGAGCGGACGCTGCGCGGACACGGCCGGATCCTTCTGACGCACGGCGCCGGCCGCGGCATTACGCGGATTGGCAAACGTCGGCTCGCCCGTTTCCTCGAGCGTCCGGTTCAGCCGCTCGAACTCCGCGCGCGGCATGAACACCTCGCCGCGGACCTCGACCTCCGTCAGTGTCGCGAGCGGTCCCTTCAAGCCGAGCGGCAGACTGCGGATGGTGCGCAGGTTCGCGGTGACGTCTTCGCCGACACGTCCGTCGCCGCGGGTGGCGCCGCGCGCGAAGCGACCGCGCTCGTACACGAGCGCGATGCCGAGGCCATCGATCTTCGGCTCGCAGACGTAGTGAAAGATCGCGCCCGGCAGCGCGCGCTTGAGGCGCGCTTCGAACTCGCGCAGGTCGTCGGGCGTCATGGCGTTGTCGAGCGAGAGCATGGCCGCACGATGCTCGACGGGGCGGAACGCGTCGACCGATTGGCCGGCCACGCGCTGGGTCGGGCTATCGGGTGTGACGAGGTCCGGAAAGGCCGCCTCGAGCTCCCGCAGCTCGCGCATCAGCGCGTCGTACTCGGCGTCCGAGATCTCGGGGCGGGCCTCGGCGTAGTAGAGGTAGTCGTGGTGGTGGATCGCTTCGCGCAGCTCGGTGAGACGCTGCAACGCGTCGGCCCGCGTCATGCGGCACAGCATAACACTGCGGTCTTTCAGGTGTTCTCGGGTATAGTCCACTGAGATGCGACGTGCATCAGCGAAGAGCACCGCCAGGCCCACACGTGCGGCGGCGACGACGGCTTCAGTCCAGGATTATCTCGCGGCCATCTACGACCTTGCCGGCAGCGGCAAGCCGGTCATCGGCGCCCGCCTCGCCAAGCACATGGCCGTCTCGGCTCCGGCGGTGACCGAGGCGATCCATCGCATCGCGCGCGGCGGCTACGTCAAGGTCGGCCCGCGCAAGGAGCTGACGCTCACGCCCAAGGGGCACCAGATTGCGGAGGTCATGGCGCGCCGTCACCGGCTGCTCGAGCGGTGGCTCACGGACACGCTGGGACTCGACTGGACGGAGGCGCACGAGGAAGCGCATCGGTTGGAGCATGCGCTGTCACCGCGGGTCGAGGACCGTCTCGCCGAGATGCTCGGCATGCCGAGCACCTGCCCGCACGGCAATCCGATCCCTGGAATGCCCCGGCCACCGCGCGTCGAGATGTTTCCGCTGAATCAGGCCAAGGAGGGCGCGACGGTCGTGGTGGAGCGCATCACCGAAGAAGCCGAGGCGGACAAGAAGCTGCTCGAGTATCTCTGGCGCAACGACGTGCGGCCGGGCCGGCGGCTGCGGATCGTGGAGGTGGCGCCCTGGGCCGGCACGGTGACGGCGGCCGGCGATGACGGGCCGCCGATCGCCCTCGGCCTGCCCGCGGCCGCGAAGATCTGGGTCTATCGACCGACCGACCGATGAGGGGGACACGATGAGGGTCTTCTTTTGGGGGTTGGTGGCGGTGGCGTGTTTCTACGTGGCCTACGCGATCATGATGTCCGGGTACCAGTGGTTCCAGGTCCGCAGCGTCATCGAGGAAACGCTGGAGCCGCGGAATTTCCGCGAGCTGGCCACGCTCGGCGACGTCAAGACGCGCATCCTGCGCGAAGCCAACGAGGCCGGCGTCCCGATCGAGGAGCGGGAGGTGAGCGTGACGTCGGCCGATCGCGTGCTGAAGGTCAACGTCGTGTGGACCTTCCCGGTGATCGTCTACAAGGGCGAGTCGGTGCTGGCCATCCCGCTGTCGGTGAAGAAGAGCCACCCGCTGGGCGGCCGCGCGGCCTACCGTCCGCGCGATTCCGCCTTCGCGTCCGCGATCAGCTTCTTCACGCGCTCGCGCTCCTCCGCGCTCGGCGCCACTTTCACGAATCGCTCCCAGGCGCTGACGGCGCCTGCCACGTCTTTCTTCACTTCGTAGAGCACCTGGCCGCGGTAGAGCAGCGCCGGCGCGTAGTCGGGATCGATCGCCAGCGCCTTGTCGAACGTCTCGAGCGCGCTGTCGGCGTGGCCTCCGATGGCGACGATGAGACCCAGATGCGTCATCGCGTCGACGTTCTTCGGATCGCGCTTGAGCACCGCCTGGTAGGCCGCGATCGCCTCGGGGTAGCGCCCCTCGGACAGTGAGCCGCGCGCGGCCTGCAGCATGCCGCGGAGCACCTCCGGCGGCACCTTCCGCGGCGCGTCGCCGCTGGCCGGCGTCTCCGGCATCGCCGTCATCGGCGGTATCGATGGCGGCATCGCCGCTGTGCGATCCGGCTCCGTGTAGCGAACGATGCCGACACCGAGCAGCACGCCGAACACGAGCAGCGCGAGGGCGCTGGCGGCGAGCGCCATCGGATGACGCCAGGCGCGCGCGGCGGCCGGCGTCGCGCGGGGCGGTGCCGCCGCGGTCGGCACGGGCGCGGCGCCGAGGCGATCGAGGGCGGTGAGCGCGGCGGCGGCCTCGCTCTCGTAGCGCGCACGAAGCTCGGCGTAGTCGGCGTCGGAGATGTGGCCGGCGTCGTGCTCGAACGCGAGCTCGCGAAGCGCGCGCAGCGCGGCACCCTTGGCCTCGAGCCACTGCTCGCGCTCGTCCACCGGAAGCGGGAGGAGCACGGCGCCGCCGCCACGCCGCAAGAGTGGCCAGAGCGTGAAGACGAGGGCGGGCACGCCGATGGCGATGCCGGCGACGAGCGCGCCGATCATGGCGAGCGCTCGAGCTCGCGGCGGATGCGCTCGCTCATGGCGGCGTCGACGCCCGGCGGCGCCGGTGCCGGGCGCCGGGTCCATCGCCTGAGCAGGAAGGCGACCGCCACGAATCCGACGAGCACAGCGGCGATCGGAAATCCCCACACGAGCAGGTTGAAGCCGCGGCGTCGCGGCGCGAGCAGAATCCACTCGCCGTAGCGGGCGACGAAATACTCGCGGACCTGCTCGGGGCTATCGCCGGCCGCCAGTCGCTCGCGCACGATCGCGCGCATCTGGGCGGCCATCTCCGACGGAGAGTCTGCGACCGAGAGATTCTGGCAGACGACGCAGCGCAGCTCGGAGGCGATCTGATGCGCCACCTCGTCGTTCACCGGCGTCGCCGGCGGCTGCGCGCCGGCGGCAACCGTCATCCACAGCAGCGCGGCGACCACAATCAGCGCGCCGCGCGCTCGCGCCGCTGGCACCCGCGTTGCACCGGGATCGGCGATCACATCGTCACGGAGGGGAGTATGGAGGCTCGCACGTTCTTGCGCGAACTCGTCACCAGGCTCGAGCCCAATGCCCGCGTCGTCGATATCGACGACACGCCCGGCGGCAAAATCGTTCGCGTGCGCCTGGCCGGAACGACCGGCGTCATCGCCGACTGCGAGCTGCCGCGCAGCGACGTCGACGCCGCCGAACGATCGAGCGCGGCCCGCGGCCGCGTCACCAGCGCGCTCAAGCGCTGTGCCGACGACGTCGTCGCGCCGGTGCCCGACGGCCGCGCGTGAGCGCGTCGTGGCCTCACAGGAGCGGATCGAGCGTTCCACGGACGATCTCGTCGGTCAGGGCGCCGACGTGCTTGGCGCGGATGGTGCCCGTACGATCGACGAAGAACGTCTCGGGCACGCCGTACACGCCGTACTCCACGGCCATCTTGCCGCCGTGATCGGGCGCGTTCGGGAATGTCAGCTCGAAGCGGCGGATGAACTCCTGCGCCGCTTCGGCGGTGTCCTGCATGTCGACGCCGACCACCACCACGCCGCGGCTCTTGTAGGTGCGCCACGCCCGCTCGAGCACGGGCGCCTCGTCGTAGCATGCAGGGTTGCACCACGACGCCCAGAAGTTGACGACGACGACCTTGCCGCGCAGTGACTCCAGCGTCAGCGCACTGCCGTCGAACGCCGTGAGCGTGAAGGCGGCGGCCGGACGTCCCACCAGGGGTGACGGAATACTCCGCGGGTCGAGGACGAACCCGTAGGCGAGCAGCGCCAGCAGCGGGAGTGCCGCCAGCGGGAGCAGCCAGCGCCAGCGACGTGTCACGCCACTCTCCGACGCTCGGGCGCGATGGCGAGGATGGCGCCCAGTGTCAGCACGAGACCGCCGATCCAGATCCAGCTCACGAGGCGATTCACCTGCAGCTTGACGGTGGCCTGCGAGCCGTCGCGCGCGAAGTCACCGAGCACGACGTAGAGATCCTCGAGCAGGCCCAGCCGGTAGTCGACGTAGGCGATGGGCGACTGCTCCTGCGGGTAGAACTTCTTGGCCGGCTGCAGCACGGTGCCCCCGGCGCGTCGGCCGTCCACGGTGAAGGTGCCGGTGACCTTGAAATGGTTCGACTCCTCACTGGCCGCCAGCCCGTCGAAGCGGACGCGATAGCCGGCCAGCTCGGCATGCTCACCGCGACGCAACGTCGTCTCGGTTTGCACCGACCACGCTTGCGAGCCCGTCACGCCGAGCGCGATGACGAGAATGCCGAGGTGCACGATGAAGCCGCCGTAGCGACGGTTGTGGCGCAGCAGGAGTCCGCCAAGCGCCCGCGGGATCGCCTCGCCCATCCGCATGCGGGCGCGGGTGGCACGGATCAGATCGACGGCGATGGTGGCCGTCACGAAGGCGGTGAGCGTGAGGGCGAGGACGGCGAGCGTCGACCGCACGCCGACCGCCCACACGATGGCGGCCGCGGCCACGCCGACGATCGTGGGCCACAAGAAGTTCCGCTTGAGGTTGTCCAGCGAGGCGCGACGCCAGGCGATCAGCGGGCCCACGCCCATCAGGAAGATGAGCCCGAGGAACAGCGGCACGTTCACCTGGTTGAAGAACGGCATGCCCACGCTCACCTTCACGCCACGCAGCGCCTCGGAGAGCAGCGGAAAGATCGTCCCAAAAAACACGGTGAACGTCGCCGCCACCAGCAGCACGTTGTTCAGCAAGAACGCCGACTCGCGCGAGACGACGGAGTCGAGCTCGCCCTGCGCGCCTAGCGTGTCCCAGCGCCAGGCGAGGAGCCCGAGCGCGACGAGGATCACCAGCGACAGAAACGCGAGAAAGAACACGCCGATGGAGCCCTGCGTGAAGGCATGCACCGACGCGATGACGCCCGAGCGCGTGAGGAACGTGCCGAACAGCGTCAGCGTGAACGTCAGGATGACCAGCGCGAGGTTCCACAGCCGCAGCATGCGGCGCCGCTCCTGGATCATCACCGAGTGCAGCAGCGCCGTGCCGGTGAGCCACGGCATGAAGGCGGCGTTCTCGACGGGATCCCACGCCCAGTAGCCGCCCCAGCCGAGCACGTGGTAGCTCCACCAGCCGCCAATCAGCAGTCCGAGGGAGAGGAAGTACCAGGCGGTGATCGTCCATCGCCGCGTGGCGGTGATCCAGAAATCCGTGACGCGCCCGGTGATGAGCGCGGCGATCGCGAAGGCGAACGGCACCGTGAAGCCGGTGAAGCCCAGGTAGAGGGCGACCGGATGCGTGATCATGCCGGAGTCTTCGAGCAGGGGATTGAGGCCGCGGCCGTCGGCGGGCACCGGCGTGAGCCGCTCGAACACCGGTGCCGGCACCGTCATCACCAGCAGGAAGAAGGCGACGATCCCCAGCATCACCGTCAGCACCCACGGGTAGAGCTCACGGGCGTTGCTCCGGTGCCGCAGCATCACCACCAGCGTGTAGAGCGCGAGCATCCACGCCCACAGCATGATCGAGCCCTCGAGCGCTCCCCACACCGCGGTGATGCGGTAATAGAACGGCGTCCCCAGGTTGGTGTTCATGGCGACGTATCGGACGGAGAAGTCGAACGTCAGGAACGCATAGGCGAGCAGCACCAGACAGCCGGTGAGGATGCCGGCGACGACGAGCGCCGCGTGCTGCGCGGACTGCACGAGCGCGACGCGGCCGGTGCGTCCACCGATCGCGGCGGCGACGGCGCCCCCCAGTGCCGCGATGAGGGCGACGACGAGGGCGCCGGTGCCGAGCTCGGGAATCATTGCCCGCCGCCCTGGAGCGTGCGCAGCAGCTCCTTGTAGCCGGCCGCGTTGGCATCGTGAGGCGCCTTGTACTCCTCCGAGTGCTTGGCCATGATGTGGCTCGACTTGAAGTAGCCGTCGGCGGCCCACGAGCCCTCCACGACGGCGCCACGTCCCTCGCCGAAGAGATCCGGCGGCGTGCCCTTGTGACGCACGGGGACGGTGTGCTTGCCATCCGACAGCGTGAACGTGAGATCGAGCGTGCGCGGCTCCCACTTGACGGAGCCGGGCAGCACCATCCCGCCGAGGCGATATGCCTTGCCGGCGACGGGAGCGGCGCTCAGCTCGGACGGCGTCACGAAGTACACGACCGACTGACTCACGCCGGCGTAGATCATGTACGCCAGCGCGGCGACGATGACGAGCCCGCCGATGAGGAACTTCGGCTTCATGGGAGCGGCTGGCGCGAGGACGGCTCGCCTCGTGGGTGGCCTGTTCGAGATGGTTCCCGGCTTCGCTCAGCGATCTGCCGCGTGTCGGCGGACGATTCATGGGCGCGATTCGTGTGCGGCGCTGCGGTGCCTGCCACATCACGGTCGCGATCGGGACCCGTTGTCGTCGTCGTCGCTAATCTCCTCACCTCGTTCTCTTTCCTGACGAGATGACGCCAGTACATGCCGAGCACCACGGCGGTGAGCGCGTAGGCGGCTGCCACGAAGCTCCAGTTGTCCGGCATCACGCGAGCGCCCCGCGTTCCGCGCGCAGCAAGCGAGCACGCTTGGCCACGAGGTAAGCATAGAGCAGCGTGAAGGCCGCGACGTTGACCAGCAACGGGGTGAGGATCGCGGCGGACCCAGTGAAGCCACCGGGCTTCAGGAGCGATGGCGGCTGGTGGAGGGTGCGCCACCAGTAGACGGAGAAATGGACGAGCGGCATGTCGAGAGCGGCGACGATGCCGAGCACGGCGCAGTAGCGCGCCGCACGCTCCCGGTCCTCGATGGTCGCGCGCAGGAGCAAGTAGCCGACGTACATCACGAAGAGGATCGCCACGCTGGTGAGCCGCGCGTCCCACGTCCACCACGTTCCCCAGGTCGGCTTGCCCCAGATCGAGCCGGTGGCGATGGCGAGGCCGGTGAACACGACGCCGACCTCGGCCGAGGCGTGCGCGAGGCGATCGGCGGCCGGCCGTCGCCTCACGAGGTAGACGATGGAGGCGCCCGCCACCACGGCAAACGCGACGTACGCCACCCAGGCCAGCGGCGGGTGCACGTACATGATGCGCTGGACGTTGCCCTGCGAGACCTCCCGAGGCGCCACGCCGAACGCCATCACCATGCCAACGGCGAGCGCGATCGCCGAGAGCCAGCCGAGGGTACGGACCATCCGGCTCAGCCCTCCAGCACCACGTCGAAGGTCAGCAGGCCCACCGCGACGTAGACGACGTCGGCCGCCGCCAGCAGCTTCACCCAGTGCGCGACGGCGCCGAGAGGCTCGCCGAGGAGCAGCGCTTCGGTGGCGTTGACCGTGGCCAGCAACACGGGGATCTGCACCGGCAGCAGCAGCACGGGAAACAGCACCTCGCGCGCGCGAACGTGCGCCGTCATCGCCGCGAACAGCGTGCCGACCGATCCGAGACCGACGGTGCCGAGGGCCACCACGAGGGCGAGACCGGGAAAAGCCCGTCCGAGGTCGATGTCGAAGAACACGACGAACAGCGCGAGGACGAGCGTCTCCACCACCGCCATCAGCATGAGGTTCGCGCCGAGCTTGCCGAGGTAGATGGCCGACTTGTCGCCGGGCGCCAGCAGCAGCCCCTCCCAGCAATCGTGCTCGCGCTCGATGAGGAACGTCCGGCCGAGCGCGAGCAGCGCACTCAGGATGAATCCAAGCCAGAGGACGCCCGGCAGCGCGCCGGCCAGCCGCTCGCGGTCCGGACCGAGCGCGAACTGGAACACGAACAGCAGCAGCAGCGAGAAGAACAGCAGGGCGTTCAGCGTCTCCTTCGAGCGCCGCTCGACGAGGAGATCCTTCCATGCCACCACCAGTGTCCGCCGGGCGAAGCTCATGGGCCGTCCTCCGCGTGCGCCGCATAGAGCCGCTGGAGGTCGTCGGGATCGAGCCCCGCGCGCGGCGTGTCGAGCGCGATGCGACCGCCGGCGAGAATCGCGATGCGGTCGGCCACGCCGAGCTCGCGACCGAACGAATGCGTGACCATGAGCAGCGCGCCGCCCCGGTCCTTGAAGGCCTCCAGATGACCCTCCAGCCATTTCTTCGCGCGCTGATCGAGGCCGGCGAACGGCTCGTCGAGCAGCAGCACCGTCGGCGAAAACAGCGTAAGGCGGGCGAGCGACAGGCGCCGCTTCATGCCGGCGGAGAACGTTCGCACGCGCGCTCCGCCTACGCGATCGAGCTCCACGGCGGCCAGCGCGATGCCGAGCTCCGTCTCGGACGCGGGCCGGCCGCCGAGCGTGGTCCAGAAGCGCAGGTTCTCGGCGGCGGTAAGGTCGTCGTACACCCAGGCGCCGTGACCCACGAACCCCAGCTGGCCGCGCACCGCCTCCGCGTCGCGCACGGCATCGTGGCCCGCGATGCGGACGTGCCCGGCGGTCGGTCGCAGCACGGTGGCCACGATCTTCAGCACCGTCGTCTTGCCGGCGCCGTTGCCGCCGAGCAGGGCGATGGCCTCACCGCCGCGCACGTCGAGGCTCACGCCGGCCAGCACGATCTGAGTGCCGAACTCCTTGCGCACGTCGCGGAGACGAATGAGCGGCTCGGTTGTCATATCTCGAACCGGCTCATTCTCGCTTGGCGTCCGGGGGCGGTCAAGGAAGCGCCCGACGGATTTTTCTCGGCTGCTGCGAGAAAGCGGTAGACGAGGAGCAGCACGGCCGCCATGTCGACGGCGCCGCCGACGGCCCACATGAGCACGCCGCCCATCGCCTGGTCGTCGAGGGCGCCGTAGGCGTAGAGCGCGCGCGGCGCCGCCACCAGGAAGACACCCAGGGCAGCGCTCTGGAAGGCGCCGAGGACGAGATAGACGACGCGCCAGCCGAGCGGCGGCGCGCGGCGCGCACGCGGCGCGGGGTCGATCACCGGCCACCAGAACAGCACCGCGGTCAGGGTAAAGACGAGGTGCTCGGTATCGTGCAGCAGCGGGCTGTCGAGGGCGGCGTCGTAGGCGAGCGGCGCATGCCAGACCCACAGCGCGATCGCGTGGAGCATCCACGCCACCGGCATGCGCGTGAGCTGTTCCCAGAGTCGTCGGGGGCCGGCCGTGGCGACGAGCGGGGCGTGTGCGATGCGGCGCACTGCCGGCGGCAAGGCCCACAGGACGGCAGGCAGCGGATCGGCCAGCAGAAGCGCGGGCACGGCCACGGCGATGAGCAGGAGGTGCTGGATCATGTGCACAGCGAACGACTCGTGCGCGGCGGCGTGCAGCGCGAGAAGGGCGATGGCGGCCGCGGTGACGCCGCCGAGTGCCAGCGCAAGTCGAGCGATCAGCCGCGGACGACACCGTGCCGGACTGCGCCGCGCGAGCTGCGTCCAGCCGGCGAGATAGGCGATCGTCACCGTGATGAGCGGCAGCGCGACCTCGAGACGCCACGTCACGCCGAGCGCGCTCACCAGCCGAACAGCGAGCGGGCGACGTTGTAAAGCGCCTCAGCGACCAGGAGGGCGAGGTTCAGCGAGGCGAGCGCGATTAGCCACCGCTCGACCATCACGCGCTAGTGTCCGAGACCCGGCCCGAGGCCGCCCCAGTACGCCACGAGGTAGTACACGGCCCAGATGGCGAGCACGACGTAGACGATCAGCAGCCATCGGTTCACACGGCCCGTGCGCGTGCTCACCTCACCCCCGGCGTAGTCGTGGACGCGCTCATTGTCCGTCATCGTCGATGGCCTCCGCGCGCAGCACCTGATGCCGGCTTGCCTCGCTCCCGGACAGCGCGCCACTGGCCGCGCCCCAGACGAACGCGCACAGCGCGGCGAGCCCCATCAGCGTGGCCACCGCGAACTCGCCCGCGGTCAGATACTCGATCACGATCACTCCTGCATGCCGCGCGGCCAGCGTGTGCGGCCGGCGGCGATGGCGCGCCGCGCGCCGTCGGGCTCGAAAGCGTCGCCCGGACTTCGCGAGGTCGTGGACGCAGCGTTCAGCGCGGCCTTCGTCTCCGGGGCGAGCGGCAGCGGCCGGCCCGTCAGGGGATCGACCCACGCTGAGAGCGAGAGGACGTAGTAGGAGATCGCCCAGCGATCCGCATCGCTCATGGTGTCGGCGAACGAGGGCATCGGTGTGCCGTCGAGGCCCGTCGACATCGTGCGATAGACGTCGGTGACGCTGGACCCGCCCTTGAACTCGCCGCGCGTGAAATCCGCGGGGCGGATCGGCCGGTCGAAATCGTCCTTGAGGGTCGCCGCCGAGGGACCATCGCCCTTGCCGTGCTCGCCGTGGCACTCGGCGCACTTGGCGCGCTCGTAGAGGACCTTGCCGTCGGCGAGCAGCGGCGGCGTCGCGCGTGGTGGCGGCGGAATGACGAGCGGCGCCTCCGGCGCATCGTCGTTCCAGCGCTTCGACAGCGTCTTCAAGTAGGTGACGACGGCGAGGCGCTCCTTCTCGGTGACCTCATGCCACGTGGGCATGGCCGTCCCGCGCACACCGCGGGTGATGGTGCGCGCGAGATCGCCGTCCGTCGGCAGCGTGCCCGACGGCGTGGTGCGGAACTTGAAGACGCCGGCGGTGAAGTCGCGCGGCAGCGGCGAGAGGAACGTGGCGGCGGCGCCGGTGCCGTCGCCGCGCTCACCGTGGCAGCCGACGCAATGCGCGGTGAAGACCTCCTTGCCGAGCTCGCGGTTCGCGTCCGTGTCCGGGATCCCGCTGCCCGCCACCGCGACGTTCTGCGGTTCGAAGACGTCTCGCCACGCGCCCCGATTGGTCCCGAGCTTCTGCAGATAGCGCACGAGCGCGATCATATCCGCCGAGGGCGCCACCAGCCGGACCGTCGCCGGGGGCGGTGCGGTCGTGTCGCGCTCGCCGCGGAGGGCGTCGAAGTCGAGAACGGGGATTCCGTCGACAGGAAACCCCGTCGCGGCCGGGCGCACGAACGCCGCGCCGGCCGCGTTGACGAACAGGCTGATCGTTCGATCGCCGCGCATGGTGAACCAGCGGCGGAGCGTGGCGAGCGCCTCGGGAGCGAGCCGACCGTCGCGGGTGGCGACGGTGGTCTCGTCGAACAGCCACCGGAAGCGCGGCATGATCGACTCCGGCACCGCGATCCGCGGATTCCACGTGTGCGCGTAATGCCAGTCGTCGGAATACTTCAACCCGACGCGCGTGAGGTCGGGGCCGATGCGTCGCGTCCCGAGCAGATGCGGTTGATCGTGCGCGTACTCGCCGGCCTCCGACACCGGGCCCCAGCGGAACTCCTCGCCGGCCACCGGCCGCACGTACTGGCTGTGGCAGTACCAGCAGCCCTCGCGCACGTAGACGGCGCGACCGCGTCGCTCGAGGGCGGTGTAGTCGGTGGCATCCGCGCGGACCCACTTCACATCGCCGAGATCGGTGCGCACCGCCCGCGTGACGCGCGTGGTGCGTGTCTCCGGCGCGAGGGCGGGCAGGACGCCCTGGACGACCATGGCGAGGCCGACGCACGCGAAGCCCGCGATCCAGGCGACGGTGGCGATCGATCTCACGGGAGTCTCCGCGGGACGCGCGACGTGCGCATGAGGTTGATCACGAGGAGCGACATGCCGACGTCCATCGAGATGCCGGTGAGCGTGCGAATCCACCAGTACGGCCGCATCGACACGGTCGTGTCGACGAACTCCGCGCCGGTCATGAGCATGAAGCCCTGCTGAAGCCCCTGCGCGCTCAGCACGATGGCCATCGCGCCGATGCCGATCGTGATCAGCCAGTAGGACCAGTTGCCCAGACGGAACGACCACAGCGGCACGCCGGCCAGCCGCGGCCAGACGTAGATCGCTCCGCCCACCGCCCACAGGATGAAGGTGCCGAAGATGGTCAGGTGCGAGTGGGCGACCACGAAGTCGGTGAAGTGCGTGGGCTCCTGGATCGAGCGCAGGGCCTCCACGGAGCCCTGAAAACAGCCGAGCAGGTACAGGACGGCGCCGGTGATCAAGAACTTCGCGGGGAGATTGCGTCCGAACTCCTGCCAGCGCCCGATCATGGTGCCGAAGAAGTTCTGCAGCACCGTCCACACCGGCACGATCAGCATCATCGAGGAGACGATCGCGATCGTCTCCGCCCAATCGGCGATCGGCGAGTAGAGGTAGTGATGGATGCCGACGAACGGATAGAAGAACGCCAGTGACCAGAACCCGATCAGCGAGAGCTTGTGGCTGTAGATCGGCGCGCGGACGCTGGCGGGCAGGAAATAGTAGATCAGGACGTAGCCGGCGGGCGTGATCCACAGTCCGACGACGTAATGGATGAAGAGCCCATGCCAGGCGGCGTTGTTGATGCCGGGCAGGTGCGATGGACCGAAGGCGAGCAAGATCAGGTTCGCATCGGTCCACACGAGCGCGGCGATGAGGTACCAGAGCGAGACATAGAGCGGCGTCTCACGGCGACGGCGGATGGTCATCAACAGCTGCATGGTGAGGACGGCGATCACGGCGAGAATCACCAGTGAGTTGCCGAGCGGCAGCTCGCCGACCTCCCAGCCGCGGTTGGCGCCGGCGAGAATCAGCGCCAGTCCCACCACGAGGTTCACATTCCAGATCCAGAGCAGCGGCCACCCCCACTGCTCGCGCCAGAGACGCACCCCGCACAGCCGGGGGACGATCCAGTGACAGAGTCCGAGGAACAGCGTCGAGAACGCCCCCCACACCACGCCGTTCACGTGGACCGGTCGCAGACGGCCGAAGGAGAGCCAGGCGGCGTCGCCGAGAAATCCCGGATCGGTGAACTTCGCCGACACGATGGCCCCGACGGTCGGAAAGACGAGCAGCCACACGAAGCCCCATGCGAGCCAGTGGCGGACCAGGCCGACGGGGACGAACTCGTCGTTCGGAGTCGTCGTCAGCGGCAGAGCGGCGCCCGGCCCGACGTGAGGGGGATGAAGGGGCGTGACGGGCAGTCGCCCGTCAC
>DASTCJ010000154.1:0-4172 GCA_035605575.1 Candidatus Methylomirabilota bacterium | reverse complement strand
ACCGGCTGCAGATCGATGACTGAGCTCGAAATCGCACGCAGGACCTCACTCGTGGCCGTTTGCTGATCGAGCGCTACGGTGAGGCGGCGGTTTTTCTCCTCCAGCTCGGTGAATAGGCGCACGTTCTCGATGGCGATGACGGCCTGGTCCGCGAAGGTCTGGAGCAGCTCCACCTGGGCAGCCGGGAACGCACCCGTCTCCACACGGGAAACGGAGATCGCGCCGATGGGCCGGCCGTGGCGCATGATCGGCACCGCGAGGAAGCTGCCGGCGCGCACGTCCGCGGCGAGGTTGGGGGCGAGGTCTGGGTCCTTGTCGGCGTCCGAAATATGGACGATGCTGCGTTCGAGGATGGCGCGTCCTGCCGTGGTGTCGCGGCCCGGCCGGCGTGGATAGAGGCGGGCTGTGACGGGCTCGATACCCGGACGCGGGTTGTGGTGTGCAACCAAGTGCATCATCTCGCCGTCGAAGCGCGCCACAATCGCCGCGATGCCGCCACACAGCCGGCTGGCGTTGGCCGCGATAGTGTCGAACACCGGCTGCGCATCGGTCGGCGAGCTCGCGATCACCCGCAAGATCTCAACGGTGCCTGTCTGCTGCTCCAGCGACTCGGTCAGCTGGCTGTGGGCCTGCGTGAGCGCGCGATTTTTTTCCTGCAGCTCCGTGAACAGCCGCACGTTTTCAATCGCGATGACCGCCTGGTCGGCGAAGGTCTGGAGCGTCCTCACGTGCTCGGCGCCAAAGGCCGCCACCTCCCGATGCGTAACGCCGATCACGCCGATCACCGTGTCGTCCCGCAGCATCGGAAGGAACACGAGGCTGCGATAGCCGCGCGCCCGCGCCGTCTGTCGTCCGGCTGGGGTAACCCGCTCGTCGATCTGGGCGTCTCCGATGGCGATCGCGGTGCGGCGGTCGACGATCGAGGCCAGGATGGGCAACTCGATGGCCGGTTTCGGGTAGAACTCGCGGAGGGCGGCATCGCCTGTCTCGTCCGTCGAGCTGAACGCCGCGAGATGCATCACGCCGTCGGCGAGGCGGAGCACTGTTGCCGTGAGACCGCCTGTGAGCGCCAGCGCCCGCCGCACGATCGTGTCGAACACCGGCTGGGTGTCCGTCGGCGACTTCGAGATTACGCGCAGGATCTCGCTCGTCGCCGTCTGCTGCTCCTGAGACTCAGCGAGCTCGCGGTTGCGCGTCTCGAGCTCGTCCAGCGCCTCCGCCAGACGCTTCTGAAGTTCGCGGGCCGGAGTGTCCTGATGCTTCTGCGACTCGCGCGGAGCAGACTTGGCGTTGCCCTTTGCCCGGTTGGACCCCCGACCCATCAGGCTCTCCTTGCCTCGGACAGCGAATCGGCCGGCAACAGGCTAGGCGAACGCACCCCTGTGGGCAAGTCGAACAGCGGGTCCAAATGGCACATCACCTAAAGAACAGCCGAGGCTCAGGTGTGCTGCTCCGGATGTCGCTGGCTGCTACCTGAGCTGTCGGAGCTCTCGGAGGGCCGAAGGCGGCAGGACACGTACGAGCTCGTCGAGCGTCGTGCGTCCCTCACGGAGCTTCGCGAGCGCATCGGTCGCCATCGAGTAAGTGCTGCGGCGCGAGGAGGCGGCGATAGCGTCGAAGGCCGCCCCCTGGTTTATGAGGAGCACGTCGTCCAGCGAGGGAATCCAGAGCTCGATAATGGCAAGCCGGCGCTTGTAGCCGGTGTGATGGCATTCGGCGCATCCCGCGCCGCGGAACCAGCGTAGGTCTCGGGGCGGCTCCTCGAACGCCGCGCGCAGCAGCGACTCGGCCGGTAACGCCTCGTGCTTGCAATTCCAGCAGATCTCACGGACGAGTCGCTGGGCCATCACGCCGAGCAGCGACGATGTGCAGACGCTGGTGTCCACGCCGAGGTCCTTCAGCCGTGTCACGGCACCGAGCGCGTCGTTCGTATGGAGTGTGCTGAGCACGAGGTGCCCCGTCTGGGCGGCCCGGAACGACAGCTCCGCCGTCTCCGCGTCGCGAATCTCCCCCAGCATGATCACTTCGGGGTCGTGGCGCAAGAACGCGCGCGTGTACGAGGCAAACGTGTTGCCGATGCGCTCGTCGACTTCGTGTTGGCAGAACTGCTGACACACGTACTCGATGGGATCCTCCGCGGTCACAACCTTGATCTCCGGCCGGTAGAGCGACTTCAACAGAGCGAACAGCGTCGTGCTCTTGCCTGAGCCTGTCGGCCCCGTCACGAGGATCATCCCCGCCGACGACTGGATGAGCTGCTCCAGGCGCTCGGTCACAGGGGTCGCCATCTTCAAACCGGCCAGCGACTCGGGGGCGCCGTGGGGATCGAGGATTCGGATCACGGCGTTCTCGCCGTAGTAGCTGGGGATGACGGAGACGCGGAAGTCCATCGGCACCACCCGCCCGTCGGTTTGCACGCGCGCGCGGAAGCTGCCGTCCTGCGGCCGCCGCCGCTCGGCGATGTCGAGGGTCGCCAGGATCTTGATGCGTGACAGAACTTCGGCGCGCTGGCGAGCGAGGTCCTCGCCCAGCGGGCCGAGGTTGAAATGCTGCAGCAAGCCGTCGATACGGAAGCGGACCTGCAGCCGGCGGTTGATAGTCTCCAGATGGACGTCGGAGGCGTTGCGGTCGATCGCCACCCGCAAAAGCTTTCGCACCAGCTCGTCGGCGCCATCCGTTTCGCCTGTGCCGGGAGCTGACGGCAGCTCCAGATCGGGCTCCGCGCCAATGACGTCGACGGTCGAGGCGCCAATGTCACGCGCGTGGACGTCGACGTGATAGAGGCGATTGAGCGCGCGGGTGATCTGCGCAGAGTTCGACGTGATGACCTCGATCCGGAGGCCCGTGCTCGCGTGCAGGTCATCGTAGACCAGCTGCTGAGTCGGGTCGTCCATCGCCACCACCAGCAGGTTGCCGACTCGGGCCAGCGGCACGGTGCGGTGCCTCATGGCGAACTTCTCGTTGACGAGCTTGCTCAGGCCGGGATCGATGATGATCGAGTCGAGGTTGAAGAACCGGATGTGGAGCTGACGACAGAGCGCCTTGCGCATCCGCTCCTCGGACACGATACCCAGTCTGATCAAGACCTCGCCAAGCGCCTCGCCGGACCGGCGCTGCTCGGCCAGCGCCGTTTCGAGGTCGGCCGCCGTCAGCTCGCCGCCACTGAGCAAAAGGTCGCCAAGCTTGCTGCTCCGGCGATGGCGCTCGAGAACCGACAGAAGTTGATCGCGGGTGATGATCTTGTGCGCAATCAGAATGTGGCCCAGCGGCGCATAACTCTCGCTCTTGCGCTGTACGCGAAGAGCCTCCTCCAGCTGGGTGACGGTCACCAGCTTCTCGGCCACCAGAAGTTCACCGAGACGGACCGTCGCGCCGACTTCGCCGGCGGAAGCCTCACCGCATGTCGCATCGAGTGGCAATGTCACTGCCTCCACTTGCGTTTCCTCCCTCACGTGAGGGACCAGACAGCAACGGATGTGCCGAACGCTGGTGGGCTCGCAAGTGTGCAGAATGACGGATGACCGCGCACGTATAACAGGGTCAAGAACTATCGAGCGCCGTTGGTGTCTGGTAAGAGATCTACCAGTGCCGTCGGCGCACGAGCTCTGCACGTGCACGCGTAGTGAGTTCCTCTGCGACACGTGCCGACGTCACAACGCTCGTTTCGCTACTGCGGCCGCGGTGAGATCTTGATCCAGGGCTCTGGGCAGGTCGGTGCCGTGGGATAGTAGGCTCTCGCGCTGGGACAGTAGTACCAATATGATTGGGCCGGTGCCGGTTGCTGCGCTCTCGCCCTGACACGCTGAACCGCGGCCAGCGTTTCCGTCTGCTGCGCAAGGAAGGCATCGCCGAGTTTCTGCGTCCAGTCGAGCTGGCTGTCCATCATTTCGAGGACCTGGGGGAAGCTCACGAGGGCCTTGACGCTATCGTCCCAGTTGCGTTTCTTGAGCTCTTTGTCGAGCGCGTCGCCTTTCAGGCTTGGATTGGCCTTTGCGAATCGTGCCGCCTGGACGACCTCGAGCGGATATGTCGATGCCATGAAGATCTGCGCGACGAGGGGGTCCGAATACTGCACAATCGGCGCGACGATCTGCTCGAGCTCCTCGGGCTTCAGGGAACCCGAGCCGGTACTCCGTGGCTCCTCGGCTTGCGGCCGCGTGGGCGCGGCGAGC
>DASTCJ010000153.1:0-3611 GCA_035605575.1 Candidatus Methylomirabilota bacterium | reverse complement strand
CTGCTCGGCGAGCTCGTCGTCCTGACGATCGCGGCGCTGCCAATCGGATGGGTCGTGGGCTACCTGCTGGCCGAACTGATGGTTGGTACAGCGGACAGCGAGGTCTATCGCATTCCGCTGACGGTGGCGCCGTGGGCCGTGGCGTGGGCCTCGCTCGGGATCGTGGCGGCAGCGGTCGGTTCCGGATTGCTCGTCCGCCGCCGGCTGGATCGGCTCGACCTCGTCGCGGTACTGAAGACGCAGGAGTGATCACATGCGCGCGTGGAAATCCTTCCGAATCGCAGCGCTCGTCCTGGTCCTGGGCGGGTTGGTGACGGCCGCGCTCTGGCCGCAGCGCATCGAAGTGGACGTGGCGGAGGTCGTTCAGCGGCCGATGGAGGTGACCATCGACGAAGAGGGCGAGACGCGCGTGCGCGAACGCTTCACGGTGTCGGCACCGGTGGCCGGGCGGCTGCTGCGCATCGATCTCGAGCCGGGCGACACGGTGGTGGCCGGCAAGACCATCGTTGCGAGGCTGGCTCCGGCCGCCTCGCCGCTTCTCGACGCGCGCACGCAGAGTGAGTCGGCCGCGGCGATCGACGCGGCGGCCGCCGCCGCCGAGCAGGCGATCGCCGAGCGCGCTCGCGCCCGCACGGTGCTCGACCGTGCCAGTCAATCGCTGGATCGCGCGCGGCAGCTTGCGAACAGCGGCGCCGTCTCGCGTGCCGATCTCGACGCGGCCGACATGGAGACCCGTGAGGCGGAGAGCGCCTTGGCTGCCGCAACCGCCGCCGTGGAGCGCGCCCAGCGCGAAGTGGAAGTCGCGCGGGCCCGCCTGCGCACGCCGTCGCGCGCCGGGCGCCCGGTGGACGTCGTGGCGCCGGTGAGTGGCGTCGTACTGACTCGTCGCCGCGAGAGCGAAAGCGTCGTGGCGGCGGGTGAGCCGCTCATGGATCTCGGAGATCCTGAGGATGCGGAAGTCATCGTCGATCTGCTCTCGACCGACGCCGTGCGCGTGGCGTCCCAGAGTGCTGTCCGGATCGAGGGCTGGGGCGGGGACACGCCGCTGACGGGGCGCGTGCGCCGCATCGAGCCGTCGGCCTTCGTCAAGGTGTCGGCGCTCGGCGTCGAGGAACGCCGCGTCAACGTCATCATCGATCTCGATCCCCTGCCGCGCGACTGCAAGCTTGGCGACGGCTACAAGGTGGAGG
This sequence comes from Candidatus Methylomirabilota bacterium, assembly GCA_035605575.1. Classification (GTDB taxonomy): domain Bacteria; phylum Methylomirabilota; class Methylomirabilia; order Rokubacteriales; family CSP1-6; genus AR12. The sequence continues at coordinate 2,421 of DASTCJ010000153.1, read as the reverse complement.
CGCGCATCGTCGTGTGGGCAGGAACCGCGGTGACGGCGCCGCTCGGCAGCCTGTTCCGGCGCGGCCAGGAGTGGGCCGTCTTCGTGGTGGACAACGGCCGCGCCAGGCTCCGTCCGGTGACGATCGGCGAACGCAATGGCGAAGTGGCGCAGGTGCTGAGCGGTCTCCAGCCCGGCGACCGCGTGGTGATGCACCCGCCCGACACGCTGGTGGCCGGCGGCCGCGTGGCCATCCGCTGACGCCTGCGCCCAGCAGCCGAAAAACCCGCAACAACCGGGGAATTCACCGGCCGCGCGCCCGTCGCCGCGCGATTTGACGCGGTTTCACCCCACGCCAGGCTGGCGTCCGGTTTGCTCCCGTGAAGGGTATGGCTCATAAACAGATTCGCTTCAGGTCGGACGCGCGCGAGCGGGTGCTGAGAGGCGCCGCGGCAATTGCCGATGCCGTGCGCGTCACGCTCGGACCCAAGTCCAAGTCGGTGCTGATCGAGAAGAAGTGGGGCAAGCCGCTGGTGTGCAACGACGGTGTCACCATCGCCAAGGAGTTCTCGCTCAAGGATCCCGACGAAAACCTTGGAGCCCAGCTGCTGCGGGGGGCGGCGGAGCGCACCGGCGACGACGTCGGCGACGGAACGACGACGGCCACGATTCTGGCGCACGCCATCGTCGCCGACGGCATGCGCAACATCGCCGCCGGCGCCAGCGCGATCGACCTCAAGCGGGGCCTCGACCGGGGCGCCAAGGTGGCGATCGAGTCGCTGCGAGGGCTGTCACGGCCGGTGCAGAGCCATCGCGAAAAGGAGCAGGTGGCCACCGTCTCGGCGCACAACGACGCCGGCATCGGCGAGCTGGTCGCCAAGGCGATCGACAAAGTGGGGGGCGAGGGTGCCGTCACGGTCGAGGAGGCCAAGGGCACCGAGACGACGATCGACATCGTCGAGGGGCTTCAGTTCGATCGCGGCTATCTGTCCGCCTACTTCGTGACCGATTCGGAGAAGCTCGAAGCCGCGCTCGAGCGGCCGTACATTCTGCTCCACGATCAGAAGATCAGCGCGATCAAGGAGATGCTGCCGCTGCTCGAGCAGGTCGCCAAGAGCGGCGCGTCGCTCCTGCTGATTGCCGAGGACATCGACGGCGAGGCGCTCGCCACCCTGGTCGTCAACCGGTTGCGGGGCGTGTTCCCGAATGTGGCCGTCAAGTCTCCTGGGTTCGGCGACCGGCGGAAGGCCATGCTCGAGGACATCGCGGTCCTGACCGGTGGCAAGGTGATCTCGCCGGAGCTCGGCATCAAGCTCGAGAACGTGACGCTCGACGCGCTCGGCCGCGCCGAGCGCGTGGTGGTGGATCGCGAGCACACGACCATCATCGGCGGCAAAGGCGAGCGCAAGGCGATCGATGGGCGGTGTCAGGAGATTCGCACGCAGATCGCCACGACCACATCCGATTACGACCGCGAGAAGCTCGAGGAGCGCCTGGCCAAGCTGTCGGGAGGCGTCGCCGTCATTCGCGTGGGGGCGCCGTCGGAAGCCGAGATGAAGAGCCGTCACGAGGCGTTCGACGACGCCATCCATGCCACGCGCGCCGCGATGGCCGAGGGCATCGTGCCGGGGGCGGGGCTGGCGCTGCTGCGCGCCATTCAGGCCGTCGAGACCGAGGCCGCCACGATGGACGGCGACGAACGTTCGGGGGCGCTGATCCTCCGGCGCGCGCTCGAGGCGCCGACGCGGCAGATTGCCGAGAATTCGGGCGCTGATGCCGGCGTGGTCGTCGAGCGGATGCGGGGGGGCAGCGGCAGCTACGGTTTCGATGCGGCCACCGGCAAGTACGGCGACTTGATGGAGGCCGGCATCATCGATCCCACCAAGGTGGTCCGCCTGGCGCTCGAGAACGCGGTGTCGGCTGCCGGCGTGCTGCTGCTCACCGAGGCGACGATGACCGAGGTGCCCGAGCCCAAGGCGGAGTCGACTCCGGCGATGGACGCAGCGTAACGAGCGCCGAGCGCCGGCGGGAGTATTTCATGGCTGACACGAAACAGTCGAGGTGACGTCATCATGATTCAGGTCCGCCATATCGTCTGCTGCGTCGATTTCTCGGATTTCTCGAGGCGGGCGCTCGACCACGCGGTGGCGGTCGCCACGTGGTACGAAGCGCGGCTCACGGTGATGCACGCGTACAACATCCCGCTGGCGACGCTGGCCTCCGCGCCGTTCTTGTCTCCGGTGCCGGCGGACGCCGTGGCGCTGGCGCCCGCCGATCGCGAGTCGTTGCAGCGTCAGCTCGAGGCGCTTCTTCCACAGGGCGCCGCTGCCGGCATTTCCGTTGAATACCGCATCGTCGAAGGCGACGTCGCGACCGCGATTCTCAGGGCGGCCGAGTCGGCCGACCTGCTGGTCGTCGGTACGCATGGGCGCTCGGGCTTCGC
>DASTCJ010000170.1:0-34554 GCA_035605575.1 Candidatus Methylomirabilota bacterium | reverse complement strand
CGGTTCCCAGACCCCGATGACTCGATCTGGCCGACGCCAGCGGTTGTTAGGCCGCCAGGGCTAGCTGAGTGTTGGCAGCTATACCGTTCTCTCTATTTAACGAGGGGAGAGAAACCTCGAGACGCAGCCTGGACCTCACTGATTCCCGTCGAAACCTGTCGCCCCCCCTGTATGCCGTCAGAAGCGGCCGCGGCGCCCTTCGCGCGCGGCCCTGTCCATCTCGCGGCGGACTTCACGCTCGCGCAAGGCCGAGCGCTTGTCGTGTAGCTTCTTGCCACGCCCCAGGCCCAGCTCGATCTTTGCGCGGCCGTCTTTAAAGTATAGACGAAGCGGAACGAGCGTCAATCCGCGCTCCGCGATGCGCGCCCCGAGCCGCGTGATCTCGCGCCGATGCAGGAGCAGCTTCCGGTCGCGCTCGGGATCATGGTTCGCGTCGGTGCCGTGGCTGTAGGGATTGATGTGGCAGCCGAGCAGCCAGCCCTCGCCGTTGCGGATGGTCGCGTACGAATCCTTGAACGTCACCCCCGCCGCGCGCAGGGATTTGACCTCCGTCCCGCGCAGCACGAGCCCCGCCTCGACCGTCTCGAGGATGTCGTACTCGTGGCGAGCCCGGCGATTCGTCGAGATCGTCCGGTCGCCGCCGCCGTCGGCTTGACTGACCATGCCCAGAGGGTAATATGAACGGCGCTCTTCGCGCCGAAGTGGCGGAATTGGCAGACGCGCATGATTCAGGGTCATGTGCCCTAACGGGTGTGGGGGTTCGAGTCCCCCCTTCGGCACCAGCTGCTCGCGAAAACCTCGTGCCTCCGCGCTGTCGCTGTCGGCGGGACAGCGGTCGCTACGACTCCAGCCGGTGCTCGATCTCGTCGATGCGGGACTGCAACGCGCTGACCTGCCGCTTTAGCTCCGCGAGGTCCCGCTCGAGGATATCCCGGCGACCACGCTCTCCGGCCAGTCCCGCCTCGATGCGGCGCAGCGCCTGCGTGATAGCCTGGTATTCCTGCTCCAGCCGCTCGAGCCGCCGGTAGATCGCGTCGAAGTGTCCGAGCATCTCTTCGCGCAGGCCGGAGAGCTGGCGCTCCAACGCATCGAACCGACCGTCGACCGCCGTGAAGCGTCGGTCGAATGCCGTGAACTGTTGATCGATTGCCGCGAACTGTCGACCCAGCAATTCGACCAGCTGCGTATGCTCTGACGCGGTCACGGAGTCTATCTATCCCAACTACTCCATGCTCTTCAAGTGTGTCGGGCTGTCGACAGACCCGTGACATCGAGAGGATTGATGCCATCGCAGCGTGGGAGCCACGCAAAGCGACGGGCGCCGCGCGGTCTCGATCTCGTGCTGTGCTGCCGCTATCGCCGCGTCGTGGCCCGCGACAACACCGTGCGTCTGGGACCGCGCCTGATCCAGATCCCCCGCGGCCCACACGGGCGCTCGTATGCCCGACGGCGCGTCGACGTCCGCGACCTCCTCGATGGCCGTGTCGTCGTGCTGGCCGAGGGCGCCGTGATCGCCACCGCGGCCCCGCCAGCATCAGAGTTCGTCCTGCTGTCGCGCTGAAGTATCAGCAACGTCTTGAGGCTCAGGGGCGCGCAGCTCGTCGAGACTGACGACGCGGCCAAGACGCGCGGACAGCGCCGCCGCCTCCACGACCTCGATCGCGCGCAATCCCGCGCGCGCGTCGACCGGCGGCGCGGAGCCGTGCTCGCAGGCTCGCAGAAACGCGGCCAGCTCGACCCGAAGCGGCTCCTCGTGGCCAACGGCGAGATCCGTCTTGCCCGTGTCCACGGCCTCCCACGCGTCACCGCGGCGCTCGTGGGTGCCCGTATACAGGCGCACAGTCGCCGCGCCGTAATCGGCGACCAGCGTGCCGGCCTCGGTGACGATGACGCACTCGCGATAGGTGCCGGGCACGAAGTAGTTGGCCTCCACCACGGTCGGGATGTCGCCGTAGGTGACGACCGTCACCGACATGTCGTCGAGGCCACGGCCGAGAAAGTCCCGCTGGAGCGCAGAGACCGTGGTGGGCTCGCGCTCGAAGAGATAGCTGAACAGGTCGAAGTAGTGGATCGCATCGGTGTGCGTCACGCCGACGTCCGCCCGGGGCCGCTTGAAGCCGGCGAATCGGCCGGTGGCGTACCGCACCCGGCCGAGGCGGCCGTCGGCGAGCGCAGCGCGCACGGCTGCCGTCACGGGATGGAAGCGGAAAATGTGGCCCACCTGGACAACCCGACCGGTGCGATCAGCCTCCGCGACGATATGGCGACTGGCCTCGGCGGTCGTCGCCAGCGGCTTTTCGATGAAGCAGTGGCGCCCACCGCCGAGGCAGGCGGTCGCCAGCGATAGATGCGTGTCGGCGGGGGTGACGAGGTCGACGGCGTCGACGTACGGCAGCGCGTCGCGATAATCGCTGACCGTGCGGCTCGCGGCGACACCATGCTCGATCGCCCAGCGGCGACGAGCCTCCGACACATCGGCGGCCCACACCGTCGCGCCGAGCTCGCCAAGCACGCGCAGGTGCTTCTCGCCCCAGCGGCCGAGGCCGACGAGCAGAACATCCATCGCGCTACTCGCGAATCAGGTCGCCGCCCAGATCCTCCGCGACCTCGTAGCAAAGCAGGCGGTCTTTCATCCAGCGCACCGCGAGCAGATCGACGAAGCCCACGAACGCGCGATTCAGCACGCCGTACTTCGACTGCCCGAACCGGCGCGCCCGGTTGCGCACGGGCACCTCGACCACGCGGTAGCCACGCATGCGCAAGAGCGTCGGGATGAAGCGGTGAAATCCGCGATAGAGCACGAGGCCCCGCAGACACTCGCGTCGGAACGCGCGGAACGTGCAACCGCTGTCGTGGATCGACTCCTCGCTGAGCCAGTTACGGACGACATTCGCCACGTGCGACGAAACGCGCCGCACCACCGAATCGCCGTCGCCGCGCCCGACACGCCAGCCCGTCACCGCGTCCCACTGATCCAGTCGCTGGACGAGCCCCGGGATATCGTGCGGATCGTTCTGCAAGTCGGCATCCATGGTGACAACGCGCTGCCCACGCGCAGCCTTGAAGCCGGCGTCGGTGGCCGCCGTCTCACCGGCGTTGACCTTCAACCGGACCAGGCGCACGCGTGGATCCGACTCACGCATCGCGCGAATGAGCTCGGCACTGCGATCGCGGCTGCCGTCGTCGACGAAGATCACCTCGAAGGTGATGGCCATCGACTCGAGCACGCCCCGAAGCTCGGGCCACAGCAGCGGAAGGTTTTCTTCTTCGTTGTAGACCGGGATGACGACCGAAACGTCAACCATTCGTGCCGCGCCACTCCTGGACGAGGGACTGCGCCACGTGCAGCCGATCGAGGATGCGCGCCACCGTATGGTCGACGATCTCGTCAAGGCCCGACGGACGGTTGTAGAACGCCGGCATCGGCGGCATGACGACGGCGCCCATCTCGGCCAGTGCGACCAGCACGCGGAGGTGGCCGAGATGCAGCGGCGTTTCGCGCACGACGAGAATGAGCGGCCGACCTTCCTTCAGGGTGACGTCGGCCGCGCGCGAGACCAGCGTGTCGCTGTGACAGGCGGCGATCGCCGCCGCCGTGCGGATCGAGCACGGCGCGATGACCATGCCGCCGGTGCGAAACGAGCCGGAGGCGATGGAGGCGCCGATGTCCTTGACGTCGTAACGATGGTGGGCAAGCGCTTCCACGTCGGCCACGCTGTAGCGCGTCTCTTCGACGAGCGTGCGCTTGCCGGCGGCGGAGATGACGAGATGGGTCTGGATCTCGGCGTTGCCGCGCAGGACTTCGAGCAGCCGGATGCCGTAGATCGAGCCGCTGGCGCCCGTGATCCCGACGACGAGCCGCGTCACAGCCGGAACCTCTTTCGGTACACCTCGTCGCGCGTCTTGTCGTACAGCACTTCCCACTCGCGGCTGCCTTCCGGCATGGGCCGCGAGTACGACGCCAGCGTCTTGCGCACCTCACTGTCGATCGACTCCTCGAGCTTCGATTCGTCGGTCAGCACACGGATGATCTCGGGCCGGATCTCATCGGGCGCCTTCACATGGACACCGGGAAGTCCGGTCAGCTCCTTCATGATCGCATCGGCAAGATAGAAGATGCGCTCGCGACTCATGCGCATCAGAGCACGAACCCGCGATCGCGCGCGAGCTTCTCTTTGACCTTGCCGAGGAGCTGGCGATAGTCGGCGGCCGACTCCTTGATCATCTTGGCGTGCTCGAGCAAGATCTTGCGCGCCTCGGCGTCGAGCGCGTCTTCGGCGGCGAGATTCCCCATGACGACGTGCTGAACCGCCGCGCGCGCCGCCGTCTCATCCTTGATGTCGAGCACCTTGCGCGTCGTGAGACGCTTCACGACCGCATCGGCCATGCGGCCTGCGACCTCTTCGCGACGAGGCATAGGGCTCTGAGAGTAAGGTGCCCGACGCAGGGTGTCAAGAAAGCGCCGGGATTACAAACGTCATGCGCGTGCCATGTCCCACCGCACGCTCCGCTCGAATGCTGCCTCCATGCGCCTCCACCAGCGACTTCACGACGGCGAGGCCGAGGCCGGTGCCGCGCTCGAGCCGCGCCGTCGACGGGGCACGGTAGTACGGCTCGAAGATCCGCGCGAGATCATCGGCCGCGACGCCCGGCCCTTCGTCCTCGACGTCGACGGCGACGACGCCCGACGCGCGCCGCGCCCGCACACGCACGCAGCTGCCCGCCGGCGAGTACTTGAGCGCATTCGAGATGAGATTCTTGAGCACCCGGTCGAGCGCGTCGGCGTCGGCCTCGATGCGCGGCAATGCGCCGTCGACGTGCAGCTCCAGCCGGTGGCTCGTTCGCGTCCGGCGAAAGACCTCGACGGCATCGGCGATCACCGGCGCTGGATCGAGCGGCGCGCATCGCAAGCTGAGCGGAAGCCCGCGCTCGAGCCGCGCCACGTCGAGGAAATCGGCCACGATGCGTCCGAGCCGCTCGGCCTCCGCGCGGACGATCGCCGCCACCCGCCGGACCTCGCTCATCGTGAACGACCGCGTCGCCAGGAGCTCGGCAAAGCCCTGGATCGCCGTCAACGGAGTGCGCAGCTCGTGCGAGGCCAGTGCGACGAGCTCGGACTTGAGGCGATCCATCTCGGCCAGGCGCGCCGTCGCCGCGGTGACCTTCGCCTCGAGCTCCTCGGCGAAGTGCCGCTGCCGCGCGGCCAGTCGTGCGTTGTCGAGGGCCAGTCCGAGCGCCGCGCCGAGACCGCTCAGCGCGTCGCGCTCCTCCCGCGCGATGTCGCCGCGGCGCTCGAGAGCGAGCGCACCCACCGTCTGTCCGCCCGCCGTGAGCGGAACGACGAGCGTCCGGCGTGGTGGCGCGTCCTGGCCGGCGTCGGCGGCGTAGGTGGGCTCGCCGGTGGTGATGACGCGCGCGGCGAGAGAATCACTGCTCATGGCCTCGGCGCCGCTCAGCACGGGTTGGCCACGCTCGATGACCACGAGCCCGATCGGGCCGGCTTCGAGGCGGTGCTCGAGGACCGCACGCAGCCGTGCGAGCACGATGGGCAGCGCCGCCGGCTCCGCGGCCGCTCGTTGCGCGGCCAGCAGCGCCTCGTAGCGACGGCGCTGCCGTCGCGCCCGTGTCGACAGGACGCCGGTGAGCGCGCCCGCGAGCAGAAACACCGGAAAGGTCACCAGCCCATCCAGCGCGGCCCGCGTGAGTCCCGCACGCTCGATCTCGCGCAGAACGATCGGCCCGAACAGCAGGACGGCCGCGAGCGCGATCGTCACGCCGGCCGTCACACCGAACCGAATCCCGGCAACAACCACGGGGACGAGATAGAGGTGGCGCCACACCGTGTTCGACAGCGGCTCGTGCGCCACCACGAGCACGGTCACCGCGATGAGGAAACCAACGACGAGCACGGTCAGCGGACGACGTGCAGCAGCCGGTAGACGGCGAAGAACACGCAGCCGGCGACCAGCCCGGGCGTCACGCGTCCGCTGCGCCAGTAGAGCCAGCAATTGCCGACGCTCAGCAGCGTAATGTAAAACGCCGCCCCTGCGGCGACCTCGATCGTCCGTGGAAGCAACGGGTCCACGAGGTAGCGCGCCACGCACGCGCTGGTCGAGATCGCGGCGGCGGCGGCGAACGACCATCGCCGCTGTGCGCGGTCGAAGAGTGCTCCGCGGAAGAAGCACTCGGCAGCGAGGACGTTGGCGCCGAGATCGTACGCGAGCCAGGGCGCGAGCTCGCTGAAGATCGGCGGGACGATGCGATAGCCGAGCGTCAGCGACGCGGTGATCATCAGATGTGCGCCGAGAAGGCCGCCGAGCGCGACGCCGGCGAGGATCATACCGGGCGATGGCGCGCCGTCGAGGCCGAGGGGCCGCAAGCGCGCGCGCCGCCGCCAGAGCCACACGGGAGCGAGCAGATAGAGCGCGGCACCGCCAGGCGCGAGCGCAGCGGCCATGGCGCCGACGAGCGCGGTCAGCGCGATGCCGATCGGAAAAACGTCGCCCATTGGCGCCGGTCGGGCCGCGGTCCAGGCCACCGCGCAGGCGAGCAATGAGCCTTGCGCCGCGCCCGCTCCCAGCGCGCGGGCAATCGGCGTCGGCACGATGCCAGCCATCGCGCAAAGCCACGCCACGAGCCCGAGCAGCGCGAGTCCGACGAGCATACCGAACGGCGTGCCGTGAAGCAGCGACGTCCGATCCGCTGCGTGAGAGCGCGCAATCGCGTACACGTCAGCCCCGTCGCTCCGCGAGCACATCCACCGCGATCGTCACCACGTCCGCATCGAGCGTCCGGCCGGCCTCGGTAGCGAGGAGCTCGATCGCCGCTTCGGCCACCATCGCCGCACGGTACGGACGCGTGGAGGTCAGCGCATCGTAGACATCGGCCACGGCCAGGATGCGCGCGCCCAACGGAATGCTTCGACCGACGAGGCCGTCCGGGTAGCCGGAGCCGTCCCAGCGCTCGTGGTGGTGACGGACCAGCGGCGCCGAGCGAGCGAAGAACTCGAATGGCGCCACGATCTGCGCGCCGACCATCGGATGCCGGCGCATCGCCTCCCATTCGTCATCGGTGAGCGATCCGGACTTCGTCAAGATCGCGTCCGGAACGCCGATCTTGCCGATGTCGTGCAGCAGACCCGCTTCGCCGACGGCGGCCACCTGCTCGGTGTCGAGACCGAGCGTCATGGCGATGCGTCGACCGAGCGCGGCGACGCGCTCGGAATGGCCGCGTGTGGACGCGTCCTTCACCTCGAGCGCGTTGGAGAGCGCAAGCAGCGATTGACAGATGGCGCGCTGTTGCTGGCGGTACAGGCGCCGGACATCCTCCGCGCAGCGCACCGACTGGCGGTACGCGGCCTGGAGACGGCGGACGTCGCCCACATCCGGCGCCGCTACGCGGGCGGCCATACCAGGCGGGGCATCAAGCGCTCGACCAGGGAGAGCAAGCGAACGGGCGAGAAGGGTTTCGTCAGATACTCCGTGGCCCCGGCGCTGAACCCGCGCGCGATGTCGTCTTGCTGCGCCGCCGCCGTCAGCATGATGATCGTGGTCGACGCCAGCCGCGGATGCTTGCGCAGCAGACGGCAGACCTCCAGCCCGCTGCGATCGGGCAGATGGACATCGAGCAGGACAACATCCGGCTCGAGCGCCTCGGCGATGGCCAGCGCCGTCTCCCCGTCCGCGGCCTCGAAGACGCGAACGCGGTTGTCCTCCAGAGTGACGCGGACCAATTCGACCACGTGCGGCTCGTCGTCGGCGATGAGGATGGTCAGCATGCGGCCCGCAAGGCGCAAGACTCGTACCAGGGTCGGAAACGTGGATCAGTGCAGACTTGGCGCCGCGATGGGAATCGAGACTGCCGTGTCTAGGAGGCGGCGTGCCGCCGCCGCTGGGCAGTGCGTTACTTCACGTCGAGCGGCCTCCCTGTCGGGAAAACTAACGGCCGCGACTGGCGACCTGGAGCCGAATCAGCGCACGAGCGAGCGCGGCAGCGGCGCGCGTGTAATCGATATCCTCCTGCGAACGTCCCGAGAGCCGCTGCTCGGCTCGCTCTCGAGCCCGTTCCGCGCGCGCGCGGTCGATATCGTGAGACAGCTCCGCGGTGTCGGCAAGGACGATGACCTTGTCGTTGCGCACCTCGGCAAACCCGCCCGCGATCGCCACGTGACGCTCGTCGCGGCCGATCCGATACGTCAGCTCGCCGATGCCGAGCGTCGCCAGAAGCGCGGCGTGGCCGGGCAGGACACCGAAGTAACCCTCGCTGCCGGGCACCACGACTTCGTCGACCGTTTCGGCGACCAGCATCCGCGTGGGAGTCGCCAGCTCGAGGGTCAGACGCTCGGCCACCTAGCCCTCGCCGCGCAGCTTCTTGGCCTTGTCGATCGCCTCGCCGACGTCGCCGACGAGATAGAACGCCTGCTCGGGCAGCTCGTCGTGCTTGCCCTCGACGATCTCCTTGAAGCTCTTCACCGTATCGGCGATCTTCACGTAACGCCCGGGCGCACCGGTGAACTGCTCGGCCACGAAGAACGGCTGCGACAGGAAGCGCTGGATCTTTCGCGCGCGGGCCACCGTCACCTTGTCCTCGTCGGAGAGCTCTTCCATGCCGAGAATCGCGATGATGTCCTGCAAGTCCTTGTATCGCTGCAGGATCGATTGCACGGCGCGCGCGACCTGGTAGTGCTCCTGCCCGAGGATGTTGGGATCCAGGATGCGGGACGTCGACGACAACGGGTCGACCGCGGGATAGATGCCGAGCTCGGCGATCTGCCGCGACAGCACCGTGGTCGCGTCGAGATGCGCGAACGCCGTGGCCGGCGCCGGATCGGTGATGTCGTCGGCGGGAACGTAAATCGCCTGCACCGACGTGATCGATCCCTTCTTCGTCGAGGTGATCCGCTCCTGCAGCTGGCCCATCTCGGTGGCAAGCGTGGGCTGATAGCCGACCGCCGACGGCATGCGACCGAGCAACGCGGACACTTCGGATCCGGCCTGGGTGAATCGGAAGATGTTGTCGATGAAGAGCAGCACATCTTGCCCTTCCTCGTCCCGGAAGTACTCGGCGGCGGTGAGCGCGGTGAGCGCCACGCGCAGGCGCGAGCCCGGCGGCTCCGTCATCTGACCGAAGATCAGGGCCGTCTTCTCGATGACGCCCGACTCCTTCATCTCGTGGTACAGGTCGTTGCCCTCGCGGGTCCGCTCGCCGACGCCGGCGAACACCGAGATGCCGCCGTGCTGCTTGGCGATGTTGTTGATCAGCTCCTGGATCAGCACGGTCTTGCCGACGCCGGCGCCGCCGAAGAGCCCCGTCTTGCCGCCCTTCGTGTACGGCTCGAGCAGATCGACGACCTTGATGCCGGTCTCGAACATCTCGACCTTCGTCGACTGCTGGTCGAAAGGCGGCGCCGGCCGATGGATCGGATACGTCTTCTTCGCGGTGATCGGCGCGCCCTTGTCGACCGGCTCGCCCACGATGTTGAGGATGCGGCCGAGCGTCTCCTTGCCCACGGGCACGGAGATCGGCGCCCCGGTGTCGAGCACGCTCATCCCGCGCGAGAGGCCATCCGTCGCGGCCATGGCCACCGCGCGCACGTGGCTCTCGCCGAGATGCTGGGCGACCTCGAGGGTGAGCTTCTCCGAATAGGCGAAGATGTCCTTGTTCTCCACGCCCTGCACCAGCAGCGCGTTGTAGATCGGCGGAAGCTTGCCCGTCTCGAACTCGACGTCGACGACAGGGCCGATGACCTGGACGATCTTTCCCTGACTCATGCCTCCGCTCCTTGCTTGAGCGCCTCGGCGCCGCCCACGATGTCGAGCAGCTCCTTGGTGATCTTTTCCTGGCGCGCCTTGTTGTACTGGATGGTCAAGATGTCGATCATTTCCTTGGCGTTCTTGGTGGCCGCTTCCATCGCCGTCATGCGAGCGCCGTACTCGCCGGCGAGCGATTCCATCAATGCCCGGAAGACCTGCATGCGCACGTGCCGCGGCAGGAGGTCACCGAGGATCGCCTGCGAGCTCGGCTCGTAGATGTAATCGACGGCGTCGACGCTCGCCTGCCCGTCGCCGTCGCTCTTCGGGATCGGGAGCAGCTGCTGGCGGACGGGACGCTGCACGGCGACCGAGCGAAACTCGTTGTAGATCAGGTGAACCTCGTCGACTTCGTTGTCGCGGTACTGCTGCATGAACTGGTCGGCGAGGTCCGCGGCGTGACTGTACGCGAGCCGATCCCAGAACCCGATGAGGTCGCGCTTCACCTGCCACTGTCGGCGGCGGTAGAAGTCGCGCGCCTTGCGGCCCACCACCACGAGCGTGACTTCCGTCGCGTTCGAGGCGCGGACGAACGCCAGTGAGTTGCGCAGGACGTTCGAGTTGAAGGCGCCGGCGAGGCCGCGATCGGCCGTGATGATGACGATCTGACGCCGCGGGCCCTCGCGCTGCTCGAGCAGCGGATGGGCGGCGCCGTCCGTGCCCTCCGCCGCGCTCACGAGGTTGCCCAGGAGCTCGGCCATCTTGTTCGCATACGGTCGTGCCGACAGGATCCGCTCCTGCGCGCGCCGCAGCTTGGCCGCGGCCACCAGCTTCATGGCGCGCGTGATCTTCTGCGTCGACTGGACGGACCGGATGCGCCGCTGGATGTCGCGGAGGGTCGCCACGCTTCAGGCCGCCTTGATGCCTTTCGCCGCCATGAACTCTGTCTTGGCGTCCGTGACCGCCTTCGTGAGCTGCTCGCGCAGCGTGTCGCTGATCTCCTTCTTGTCCCGGATCTCCGTCAGGATCGTGCCCTGCTTCCGCTCGAGCCAGCCGTAAAAGAACGTCTCGAACTCGCGCACGGCGTCGACCGGGACGTCATCCAGGAGTCCCTGGGTACCCGCGAAGATGATGGCGACCTGCTTGTCGACGGGCAGCGGCTGATACTGTCCCTGCTTGAGCAGCTCGACCATGCGCTGACCGCGCGCGAGCTGCGATTGCGTGGCCTTGTCGAGGTCGGAGCCGAACTGCGCGAACGCCGCGAGCTCACGATACTGCGCGAGGTCCAGACGCAGCTTGCCGGCGACCTGCCGCATGGCTTTGACCTGCGCAGAGCCACCGACGCGGGACACCGACAGGCCGACGTTCACCGCAGGCCGCACGCCACCATAGAACAGGTCGGATTCCAGGTAGATCTGGCCATCCGTGATCGAGATGACGTTGGTCGGAATGTACGCCGACACGTCACCGAGCTGCGTCTCGATGATCGGCAGCGCCGTCAACGAGCCGCCACCGAGCTGGTCGTTCAGCTTCGCCGCCCGCTCCAGCAGTCGCGAGTGCAGATAGAAGACGTCGCCCGGGTACGCCTCACGGCCCGGCGGCCGTCGCAGCAGCAGCGAGAGCTGGCGATACGCCACGGCGTGCTTGGAGAGATCATCGTAGATGCAGAGCGCATGGCGTCCGGAGTCGCGGAAGTACTCGCCCATCGTGACGCCCGCATAGGGGGCGATGTACTGGAGCGGCGCTGACTCGGAGGCCGAGGCCACGACGACCGTGGTGTACGCCATCGCGCCCGAGTCCTCGAGCACCTTCACCACCTGCGCGACCGTCGAGCGCTTCTGCCCGATGGCCACATAGAAGCAGTACACGTCCTGGCCCTTCTGATTGATGATCGTGTCGACGCCGATCGCGGTCTTGCCGGTGCCGCGGTCGCCGATGATCAGCTCGCGCTGGCCGCGGCCGATCGGAATCATGGCGTCGATGGCTTTGAGACCGGTCTGGAGCGGCTCTTTCACGGAGCGGCGATCCACGACACCCGGCGCATAGCGCTCGATCGGACGGAACTCCTTGGCGTCCAGCGCCCCCTTGCCGTCCACCGGCTGACCGAGCGCGTTCACGACGCGCCCGATGAGCGCCTCGCCGACAGGAACCTGCGCGATGCGTGTCGTTCGCTTGACGGTGTCGCCTTCCTTGATGTTCGTGAAATCGCCGAGGAGCACCGCGCCGACGTTGTCTTCTTCGAGGTTCAGCACCATGCCGACGACGTCGCCGGGAAACTGCAACAGCTCACCGGCCATGGCTTTCTCGAGACCGTACACTCGCGCGATTCCGTCACCGGCCTCGATGACGCGTCCGACTTCTTGCAAGTCGACCTGCGCCTCGTAGCCGGCCAGCTGGCGCTTGATGATCTCGCTGATCTCCGACGCCTTGATCATTCGTCAGTCTCCTGAATATGGGGGGCCCCGAAATGGCCCCCATACCCCCCAACGTTCGTCGCGCCCCGGCGGAGCCGTGGCGCTCCTCTATCTCGGCTCTCTGCTTCCCTCGAGTCGGTCTGATTTTCTCTAGCCGCGCTCGAGTCGATCCTTCATCTGGGCGAGCTGGCCGTCGAGGCTTGCGTCGGCTACGAGGCTGCCGACTTCGGCGACGAGACCGCCCAGGAGCTGCGTGTCCACGCGATCCTCGACGATCACTGTCTTGCCGAGGGCGGCACCGAGGCGCGTGGCGAGCGTCGCGCGCTCGTCGTCGGTGAGCGCGACGGCGCTGCGGACCCGGGCGCGCACGCGTCCGGCGTCGGCGTCCACGAGATCACGGTACGCAGTGGCGATGTCCGGCAGCTGCTCACCGCGGCCGTGATCGGCCACAAGACCCACGAAATCGCGGACGAGCTTCGAGACGCCGAGCCGCTGTGCGATCTCGTCGGCGACGCCGCGCTTCGCGGTGGGCGCGATGCCGGGCCGGCCGAGAAACTGCACGAGCGCCGGATCGCTCGTCACGACGTCGATGACGCCGTCGAGCTGGCGGCCGACGATGTCCGTCTCATGGCGGTCCCTGGCCAGCTCGAAGAGCGCCTTGGCGTACGACCGCGCGGCGTGCTGCGACTTCACCGGCCGATCCGCGCGATCGAGTCGTCGACGATACGCCGATGATCGTCATCGCGGAGGCTTCGACGGACGAGCTTCTCGGCCACGCTGATGGCGATCTCGCTCACCTCGCGCCGCAGCTCTTCGCGCGCGCGGCGCACGTCGCTCTCCATCTGCGCCCTGGCGGACTCCACGAGCTGCTGCGCTTCGCGGCGGGCCGCCTCGACGAGCTTGCGCTGCTCCTCGCCTGCCTCCTTCAGCGCGGCGGCACGGATCGACTGGGCCTCGGCATAGGCCGCGCGCAGCCGACTCGCGTTCTCTTCTTGCTGCCGCGCCGTCTCGGCCCGCGCTGCTTCGGCGGCTTCCAAGGAAGTCTTGATGGCGACCGTGCGCTCCTCCATCTTCGCGAGCAGCGGCCTGTAGAGGAGCCGATAGAGGATGGCGAGCAGGAACAGGAAGTTGACCATCTGGACGGCGAGCGACCAGTCGACGCTGATGAGCCCGCCGCCACCATGACCCTCCTCGGCCGCAGCAACGATCTGTGGAAGGAGCGAGCCGGCAAGCGCGCAGACCATGGAGCCGAGCCAAACGCGTCGACGCTGATCCATTGGGCAGATTCCCCCGGTCTGGTGGTACGGCTGAAGGTTTGTGAAAACTATCACCCGAGCCCGGGCGCTGTCAACTCAGCGACGGATGACGCCGCCGCCGACCACGAGATCGTCACGGTACCACACGACCGATTGCCCAGGGGTGATGGCCCGCTGCGGCTCGTCGAAGACGACCTCCGCGGTGCCGTCTGGCGTCACCTGCACCGTGGCCGGGGCCGGCCGATGACTGTGGCGGATGCGCGCCAGCACGCGCAGCGGCTCGCGCGGCGGATCGCATGCGATGAAGTTCACGTCGGTGGCCACGAGTCGATCCCGCTCCAGCGCCGGCGGCGCGCCCACCGTGACGCGGTTGGCGTCGGGGTCGATGTCCACGACATACAGCGGCGTGGCGGTCCTCAACCCGAGGCCCTTGCGCTGACCGACCGTGTAGGCCGCGATGCCGGCGTGCGTGCCGAGCACCGCGCCCGCGGTGTCGAGAATCGGTCCCGGTGCGAACAGCTTCGGATCGCGCCGCCGCAGAAACCCGCGATAGTCGTCGTCGGGCACGAAACAGAGCTCCTGGCTTTCGGGCTTGTCGGCCGTGATCAGACCCAGACGCCGCGCGTACGCGCGCACGGCGGTCTTGTCGAGCTCGCCGACGGGAAAGTGCGCGGCGGCGAGCTGCGACTGCGTCAACGGCCACAAGAAATCCGACTGATCTTTGCGAGCGTCTGTACCGCGCCAGAGCAGATATCGTCCAGTCGCGGCGTCGCGTGTCACCCGCGCGTAGTGTCCGGTGGCGACGGCATCGGCGTCCCAGGCGCGGGCGCGGGCGAGCAGCGAGCCGAACTTCAGGTCGGTGTTACACGCAACGCATGGCACGGGCGTCCGGCCGCGTCGATATGCGTCGGCGAATCGATCGACGACGGAGCGGGCGAACTCCGTCTCCATGTTGAGAACGTAGTACGGAATACCGAGTGTGCGCGCCACGCGGCGCGCGTCGTCGATGGCCTCTCCCCCGCAGCAGGCGCCGAAGCGTTGCCCGCCGTCCGAGGGCATCCCGGGGGAAACGCGCATCGTCACGCCGATCACGTCGAAGCCGCGCTCCACGAGGAGGGCTGCCGCCACCGACGAATCCACGCCGCCCGACATGCCGACCACCACACGCGACGCCATGGGTCTCATCATAGCGTCGCCGTCATCGTCAGCGCGGACGCGCGCCCATGAGCTCCG
Source organism: Candidatus Methylomirabilota bacterium (assembly GCA_035605575.1). Classification (GTDB taxonomy): domain Bacteria; phylum Methylomirabilota; class Methylomirabilia; order Rokubacteriales; family CSP1-6; genus AR12. Next base: position 19,902 of record DASTCJ010000170.1, on the reverse strand, counting down.
CCAGGCGCTCGAGCTCCTCGGCATTCGCGTAAGCAACCTGGATCGTCCCGGCGCGCTCGGTTCCCGTGATGCGCACGCGCGTCATCAACGCACGCTGCAATGCATCCTCGACGGCGATGAGCTCGGCCGAACGCCGGCGAACCGCCTTCGGCCGCCGAGGTGTTCCGCTGGCCGCCTCGACGGCGCGCGCAGATTGCTCGGTTGCGCGCACCGACCATGAATGCGCGAGGATCTCTGCGCGGAGCCGCAGCTGATCGGCCTCGCTCGTCAACGACAGAAGCGCGAGGGCGTGTCCCATCGTGAGACGGCCGCCGCGGAGATCGGTCTGGACCGGCTCCGGCAAGCGCAGAAGCCGTAGCGCGTTCGCGATCGAGGACCGATCGCGACCGATGCGCTGGGCCAGCTCCTCCTGCGTCCACCCGAACTGCGCGAGCAGCTTCTGATATGCCTCCGCCTCTTCCATGGGGTTGAGGTCCTCGCGCAGCAGATTCTCGACGAGTGCCAGCTCCAGACTCTCGGCGTCGGACGCCTCGCGCACGATCGCGGGTATCCGCTCGAGGCCGGCTTGCCGAGCCGCTCGCCAACGCCGCTCGCCGGCAATCAGCTCATAGCCGCCGGTGATCCGTCGAACGACGACTGGCTGGATCACGCCCGAAGCCTTGATCGATGCCGCGAGTTCTTGTAAGGCGTTGGAATCGAAAAGTTTTCTTGGCTGGTTAGGATTGACGCGAATCTCGGCGACTCGGAGCTCGAGCAGTGTTTCGTGATCGGCGACCGCGGTGGATACATCATCAGGTGTTGATGATAGAAGCGCGCCGAGCCCGCGTCCGAGACCACGCTGCTTATTCATGTTTCAGTACCTCCCGTGCGAGCTCTAGGTAGGCGATTGCGCCGCTCGAGCGAAGATCGTGGAGCATCACCGGTTTCCCATGGCTTGGTGCTTCCGTGAGTCGGACGTTGCGGGGGATGACGGTTTCGAAAATCTCCCCGGGAAAGTAGCGATGGACTTCGTCCCGGATCTGCTGGGCCACACTCGTTCGGCCATCGAACATCGTGAGCACGATGCCTTCGACGCCGAGGCCAGGATTGAGCCGCTCTCGGACCAGTTTGACTGTCCGAAGCAGGTGCGTGAGGCCTTCGAGCGCGTAGAACTCGCACTGGAGTGGGACGAGTACCTTGTCCGCCGCGACCAGGGCATTGATCGTGAGAAGTCCAAGAGAAGGGGGGCAGTCGATGAGCACATATCTATAGGACCCGGAGGAGCCGGTCACCGAGGCCAAGGCGCTCGCGAGGCGATGCTCGCGGCGCTCGATTGTGACGAGCTCGACCTCCGCCCCTACGAGGTCGATATCCGAGGGCAGGAGGTCGAGGCCGGACAGGGCGGTCTTGACGATGGCTTTTTCCGTCGGCTCGCTCCCGAGCAGGGCGTGGTACACGGTCGGGTACAGACTTTCTTTCTTTACCCCGAGCCCGGTCGTCGCATTTCCCTGAGGATCCAGATCGGCGAGAAGAGTGGGGTGACCCGCGAGAGCGAGACCAGCCGCCAGATTGACCGCCGTCGTGGTTTTCCCTACGCCGCCCTTCTGATTCACGATGGCGAGCGTCTTAGTCAGCAAGACCTCCATGTTCCACGTCAAACATGACGGCTCAGCAGGTGTCGAGGCGACGTTTGACGTAAAACACTATGCGGGCGGCGCCCATCCAGTCAAGTTGTACGATGCACCCAGAACCGCCGAGGGCCGTCGGGTCCCTCGACCTCGAGCCAGTCGCCGAATTCCACGTCTCGGCGCTCGGGTGGTCCAGATGCGATGACGACGCCGTCTGCGCGAACAAGCCTACGAACCTGGGGCCACAGGGCGGTGGGACTCCCGGCGCAGCGCATCACGGCAACATCGAAGCGTTGAAGAAGCTCGGGCCCAGCCTGTTCAAGTCGCCGGTTCACGAGATGACAGTTCGTGAGGGCAAGCTCCCGGATCACGGTGGCCAGAAACGATCCTCGCTTTTGCCTTGCCTCCAGCAAGGTGACATCGACATCCGGCATGACAGCCGCAAGTGGTATCCCGGGAATTCCGGAGCCGGAGCCTACGTCGCAGAGCGTCCGGCATTCCAGTGGAATCACCCTCGCGAACAGGAGGCTATCGACGATTACGTGATCCACGATCCAGGTCGGTGCGGACGATCCGACGAGGCGCTGGGATTTCTGCCATTTTATCAATAAATTCATATATTTATGCAGCGTTGCGATCTCCGGAGGAGATACTGCACGCTGAAGCGCCACGCCGGCTCTGCGCTCGAGGTAGGCGAGGGTGTCGTTCACTTACCGAGGCAGAACGTCGCGAAAATCCGATCGAGCACGGCGTCGCCGACGTCGCGACCGAGCAGGGCCGACACTTCAGCGAGGGCTTCGCGGAAGTCTACGAGCGCCACTTCGACCGGCGCATCCTTCAGCGCGTGATCGGCGGCCATCAGCGCGCGCTCCAACGCGTCGAGTCCTTCCATCTGACGCAGCGATGCCATGAGCTCGCCCCCGCTGTCGGTACCAGATGCCGCCTCCTCGGCGATGCGCGTAGTGAGGACTTCGAGACCCATACCCTTCAGCGCTGACACCGGGATCGCGTCAGGGAGCGCGGTCGCGGCCGACGATCCGCCGAGATCGCTTTTGCTGCACACGAGGATGCGGCGGCGGGTGGCCGTCTCCTCGAGCAGCTCGTACGGGACGGGAGCGCTGCCGTCGACGACGACGATGAGCAGATCGCTATCGTCGATCGCACGACGAGCTCGTCTCATACCCTCCGCCTCGAGTGCATCGCGCGGCGTCCCCATTCCCGCCGTATCGAGCAGACGGATCGGAATGCCGCCCAGATCGATCGTGGCCTCGATGACGTCCCGCGTCGTTCCCGCGACGGGCGAGACGATCGCACGCTCGCGGCCGACGAGCGCGTTCAGAAGGCTCGACTTGCCGGCGTTCGGCGCACCGACGAGCGCGACCGTCATGCCGTCATGTACGACGCGGCCGCGTCGTGCACCTTCACGCAGCCTGGCGACCTCCGCCACGAGGGTCCGCACGGCGCTCGCCGCCGCGCCCGGCTCGGTCCCAACGCCGTCTTCCGGGAAGTCCAGCGTGACTTCGAGCCCGGCCACGAGATCGAGTAGCCGATCACGCAAGGCATGAAGCCGGCGGCCGAGCTCACCCGCAACACCACGCGCTGCGAGCTTGACGGCGCGCTCCGTGCGCGCGCTGATCAGCAGCGCCACCGCTTCCGCCTCGGCCAGATCGAGGCGGCCGTTGAGGAACGCCCGTCGCGTGAATTCGCCGGGCTCGGCGAGCCGGGCGCCGTGCACGACCAGTCGCTCCGAGACAGCGCGCAGAACTGCAGGGGAGCCATGACATGAGATCTCGACGACGTCTTCGCCGGTGTACGAGCGGGGCGCTCGCATGACCACACAGAGCGCTTCGTCCAGCCGCTCACCAGTGCCGGGATCGACGAGGACCGCGAGGCGCTGGGCGTGTGACGGCTGGTCGGCGAGCGGCATGCGGCTGCGCACGACGGCAGCGGCGATGTCGATTGCGCGCGGGCCGCTGAGCCGAATGATACCGACCGCGCTCGTGCCGAGCGCCGTGGCCAGCCCGACGATCGTGTCCGGGGCGGGCGCGTCAGGTTCGAGAGGCGTTCTTTGCCTCGCGCCGCGCGCCGTTCTTCGCCTCGCGGCTCGCCGTCGCCCTGCGGGTACCGCGGTCCATCAGCCATTGTTGGCCGATCTGCAGGACGTTCGAGACTGCCCAGTAGAGCGCCAGCCCCGACGCGATCGGATAAATCAGGAACATGAGCGTGAACACGACCGGCATGAAGAGCATCATGCGCGCCTGCGCCGGGTCCCCCGCGGTCGGCGTCATCTTCTGCTGGATGATCATCGTGATCCCCATGAGGATCGGCAGCACGTAGGTCGGATCGGGGCCGGCGAGATCGCAGATCCACAGATCGATGTTGAAGAGCCGTCCGAAGCAGATGAAGGGCGCGTTTTGCAGCTCGGGCGAGACCGAGAGCGCGAGGTAGAGCGCATAGAAGATGGGCGCCTGCGCAAGCATCGGCAGGCAACCTCCCATCGGGTTGACCTTGTTCGCGCGGTACAGCTCCATCGTCTCGCGTTGCAGCCGCTGCGGATCACTCTTGTACTTGCTCCGCAGCGCGTTGATCTGCGGCCCGAGCGCCTGCATCGCCTTCATGGAGCGCATCCCGCGCACCGTGATCGGATAGAAGAGGACCTTGCTCACGACGGTGAGCAGGATGATCGCGACGCCGTAGTTGCCGACGAACTGATAGGTCCATTTCAGCAGCAGCAGGATCGGCACGCCGAGCCAGGCCATCGGCAGCAGCGGGCGGCCGCCCGTGAGGCTCTGGGGAATGAGGAAGCTGCCGAAATCGATCGTCTCGTCCAGACCATACGCGCGCAGACGGTCGTACTCCTTGGGGCCGGCATAGACGAGCGCGCGTCCTTCCCACGCCTCGCGTGGCGCGATCGTGGGAGAGGCCTGGACGGCGATGGTGATGCGCCCCACCGGGTCCTTGACCTTGGCGTCGCACACCTCGCGCGGCTCACCGTGGGCGACGAGTCGGAAGCCACCCGACTGGGGCACCAGCGCCGCGAGGTAGAAGACGCTGTCTGCCGCGATCCAGCGTCCTTCGGTCGCGACGTCGGGCATCTCGCAGAGGGAGTGCACGCGCTCCACGTGGCCGTCCTTCGCGAGGACGATCTCGGTCGGATGCTGTCCGTGGAATTTCTCGGCCGTCTCCTTCCACGCCTGGCGTGTCGACCACGGCAGCGACGCGGTGACGGTTCGCGGAGTCCCGCTCGGATTGTCGATGCGGATGGCGGTCTCGATCGCATACGCGTCCGCGCGGAACGTCAGCGTCTGGCGCACGCGAAGCCCGTCGATCTCGCCCGTGAGCGTGACGTCGGCCTTCGGCCGCTCGCGAGTAAGCTCCACGTCGCCGCCGACGATCTCCATCGGCAACGGCTCGGCATGGCCTGGCGGGCCGACGACCAGGCCGCCCGGCCCCAGATCGCCCACGACGACCATTGGCTTCTCGCCTCGATAATTGAGCGTGTACGCCTGGAGCTTGCCGCCCTGGCTACTGACCGCTGCTCGATAGAGCGGGGTTCGCACCTCGACCACTCGTTCTGGGCCACGAGGCGCGGTGGGCTGCGCGCGCACGGGCGCGGCCGCCGGAGGCGCAGGCGGAGCAGGCACCGTCGTGGTTGCGGCGGGAGACTCGCCACCCTTCGGCACCGGCTTGACGGGCGCCGACGGCGCCTGGCTCTGTGGCGGCGTCTCGGGCGCGGGCATGAGGTACTGGCCCACGATGAACACGACGGCCATCAGAACTGCGGCCAGAATCGCGCGCTTTTCGGTACTCACGCGGGCGTTTGCCTCGTTGGCGGCGGATCCCAACCACCCGGATGGAAGGGATGACAGCGCAGCAAGCGCCCGGCCGCGAGCCAGAGCCCACGCTTCACGCCGTGCTCGAGGATGGCGACGCGTGCGTATTCGGAGCAGCTTGGCGCGAAACGGCATGCCGCGGGCAAGAGAGGAGACACCAGGCGCTGATAGAGGCCGAGCGCACCGACGGCAACCCGCGCGAGCCGGCTCACGATCGGGGACCCGGGACGGCGGCGAGCGCCTGTCGCATCTGCCCGAGCAGCGATTCGAACGGCACCGTCAGGGCGGCCGGCCGGCCAATGATCACCAGCGCCGCGCGAGCAGGCGCCGCCGTGCGCGCTGAACGAAACGCTTCACGCAGGCGCCGACGCGCGCGGTTGCGTTGTACGGCGTTCCGGAGCTGTCGGCTCACGGCGAATCCCACGCGCGTTGGATCGTCGGCCTCGCGCCACAGCACGATGAGCGCCGGACGGTCGATGCGTTTGCCCCGCTGGAAGAGCGCCTGGAACTCGGCGCGAGTGGTCAGTCGCTGTCGTCGAGGGAGTCCGCCGGTCAGACAGTCAGCCGTTTTCGGCCCTTCGCTCGACGGCGCTTCAACACTTTTCGGCCGCCCTTCGTCTTCATTCGCTCGCGAAAGCCGTGTGTCTTGGCTCGTCGGCGCCGATTGGGTTGAAACGTCCGTTTCATCGAGGAGGTCTCCCTTTTCGATCGTTGAACCGAACCAGTGTAGGCACGCGCCCGAACCGAGTCAACCGACGAACGCGCTTGCGACCGCGCAAATCCGTGTGCTAGTGTTCGACCTCCGTTGCTTGGTTCTCGTGAGGTGCGCTGTTCTGATGGACGGGCGTCCCGGCACGGATAGTCAGCTAGTCCCCTCGTGCGAATTGCCCCAGGCTATCCACATCTGTGGATAAGTCTGTGCGTAAGTGAGGTTTGAGCCTGTGCTGGACACGCTTTGGGCGCGTCTCCTCGAAGTCCTTACCCGCAAGCTACCGGCCGCGATCATCGACAACTGGGTACGCCCATGTCGTCCGCTCGCGCTCGAAGGGGATCATCTTCAGATCGGCGCGCCCAATGCCTTCTCGCGTGACTGGCTGATCCAGCATCATTTCCAGACGCTCCAGCACGCAGCGCAGGAGATCCTCGGTGGCAACCCGAGGCTGACGATCGTCGTCGACCAGGCCGCCGCAACCGCCAGCGCGCCGGTCGACGCGCCGCTGGCGCCTCCGACACCGACGCGAAGTGCCGGCGGCTCGACGGAGGGGCTGAACCCGCGATACACGTTCGACATGTTCGTCGTCGGCTCATCAAATCAATTCGCGCAAGCGGCATGTCAGGCGGTGGCGGAACTGCCGTCGAAGGCCTACAACCCACTGTTCATCTATGGCGGCGTGGGGCTCGGCAAGACGCATCTGCTGCACGCCGTCGGGCACCAGAGCGCGAAGCTGTTTCCCGGCATGACGGTCGTGTATCTCTCCTCCGAGCGCTTCACCAACGAGCTCATCAACGCCATTCGCTACGATCGCACCGGCGAGTTCCGCGCGCGGTACCGGAACATCGATCTGCTGCTCATCGACGACATCCAGTTCATCTCGGGCAAGGAACGCACCCAGGAAGAGTTCTTCCACACCTTCAACGATCTCTACGAGTCGCGGAAGCAGATCATCGTGTCGAGCGATTCGTCGCCCAAAGAGATCCCCGAGATCGAGGAGCGCCTCCGCTCGCGTTTCGAGTGGGGGCTGATCGCCGACATCCAGCCGCCGGATTTCGAGACGCGCGTGGCCATCCTGAAGAAGAAGGCGGCTCTCGAGCGCGTGCGTCTGGCGGACGACGTCGCCTACTTGATCGCGAGTCGCGTGAAGTCGAACATTCGCGAGCTCGAAGGCTCGCTCACGCGCATGATCGCCTTTTGCGCGCTGACCGGTCGCGAGATGTCCACGGACCTCGCCCAGGAAGTCCTTGCCGACCTCTGGGGCGAGGAAGAGAAGGTCATCACGATCGAGCAGATCCAGCGAAAGGTGTCGGACATCTTCGGCATCAAGCTCTCTGACCTCAAGGCGAAGAACCGTACGAAGGCCGTCGCCTTCCCGCGGCAAGTCGCGATGTATCTGTCGCGCCAGCTGACCCACGCGTCGCTCTCCGAGATCGGCCGGGCGTTCGGCGGCAAGGACCACACGACGGTGATTCACGCCGTGGACAAGATCCAGGGACTCGTGCAGGAAGACCCCAAGCTGCGCAAGACTGTCGACGGACTTATACAGGGCATCACGCTGTGATCCCCAGCTGTCCCAAGCTTGTCCACACCGTGCTCACCGGCGGCTGCTCGACAAACGCGCTGTTGGAGTATGGTGTTAGCGTGCATCCGCCCGGTCCACACCGCTCGACGGCTTCTTCAACTACGGAGTTGTTGATCTTTCTTCTCTAAACAAAACACTGGAGCTTCTACATGGAAGTCACCCTGAACCGTGACGCGTTCCTCAAGGGCCTGCAAATGGTGCAGAACATCGTCGAGCCGCGCCAGACGCTGCCCATCCTCGCCAACGTCCTGCTCGAGACGGACGGCGACACGGTTCGGTTGACGGCGACTGATCTCGAAGTCGGAGCGCGCGTGTCCGTGCCGGCCCGCGTCGCGGGCAAGGGGGCCATTACCGTCTCCGCCCGGAAGCTCGCCGAGATCGTCAAGGAATTGCCGGCCGCGGACCTGGCGTTGCGCGTGCAGGACAACGCCTCGGTGGCGCTCCGGTGCGGAACGGCCTCGTACAAGCTCGTCGGGATGGCGCCCGACGATTTCCCGCCGGTCGTGCCCGCCGAGAAAGCGACGTGGCTCAAGATCGAGGGCAAGACTCTGCGCGAGATGCTGGCCCAGACGAGCTTTGCCGTTTCGCACGACGAGACCCGTTACGCTCTGAACGGTGTGCTCTTCGCCCTCGCGGGGAAAGACGCGCGGCTGGTGGCCACCGATGGCCATCGCCTCGCGATGGCCCGACGCATGGTTGGCAACGTGGGCGCCGCCACGACGGGAATCGTCCCGCGCAAGGCGATCACGGAGATCATGCGGGTCCTCGGCACAGGCGAAGACGTCGAGATCGCCTTGACCGAAAACCAGTTCGTGCTCCAGATGCCGAACTTCGTCATGACGGCGCGCCTCATCGAAGGCCAGTTCCCGAACTACGAAGCGGTCATCCCGAAGTCGCATCCCGGCAAGCTCGTCATCTCACGGGCCGCGCTCACCTCGGCCCTCCGTCGGGTGGCCGTGATGGCGGAGGAACGGAACAAGCCGGTGAAGTTCATCCTCGCCCCTGCCGCGCTGAAGCTCGCGGCCTCGAGTCAAGACATGGGTGAGGCCGAAGAGACGCTGGACGTCGATTACGCCGGTGCAGAAGTTACGATCGGCTTCAACTCGCGCTACTTGTTGGATGCGATCTCACCGATCGAAAAAGACCAGGTCATCGTGGAATTCAAGGACGGATTGAGCCCCGGTGTGATCCGCAGCGTCGACGACGAGGGCTATTGCTGCGTCATCATGCCGATGCGAATTTAGGACGTAAATCAGAGCATTTTGGCGTCGAAATCTGATCGAAAAATGGTAGATTTAATGGGTGCAAATTGGCTGCTTGGGTCTTCGTGATTTTCGCAATTATCACGCTCTTTCGTATCGTCCAGCCGGCCGCCTGAACGTCCTCAGCGGTCGCAACGCCCAGGGCAAAACGAACCTGCTGGAAGCCATCGGTGTGCTCCTGACTGGTCGGTCCTTTCGGACCAGTCGCCTCGTCGATCTGCCAACCTGGGGCACCGAGGCGGCCATCCTGAGCGGCGATCTCGTCCATACCGAAGGCACCCGGACCGTGCGGCGCACCGTGCGCCGCCTGGAGGACGGCACCTGGCAGAGCACCGGAGATAGCGTTCCATGGGCACGGGTCATCGTCTTCGGCTGGCAGGACCTCGCCATCCTGAACGGTGTCCCCGCTGCCCGACGCAACTTCATCGACGGCTTCGCGGGGCGTCTGTATCCCGGGCACGTGCCGGCCCTTCTGCGCTATCGACAGATCGTGGCGCGCCGGAACCGCCTGCTGCAGGCGAAGAGCGGCGATTCGCGACTGGCGCCCTGGGACGAGCAGCTGGCGACGACTGGTATGGAGCTGATCGATCGGCGCCGTCGCGCCGTCGCCGCGCTGCAGACGGAGCTCGCGCGCGTCTACCCGGCGCTCGCCGGTGGCCGGCACAAGGTCGAGATCGCCTATCGGACGGTGCTCGGCGAAGCGACCGAGCCAGCGGCGCTGCTCGAGGCGCTGGAACGACGCCGCGCCGACGAGCTGAGACGGCGCATCACGCTCGTCGGGCCGCACCGCGATGACATCGCCATCGAGCTCGATGGCATCGACGCTCGCACGTTCGGCTCGCGCGGCCAGCAGCGGTTGCTCGCTCTCGCGTTGCGAGTCGCGGAGGTCCTGCCGGTTACCGAAGCTGCCGGGACGGCCCCGGTACTGCTACTCGACGACGCCCTATCCGAGCTCGATCCGGTGGTTCAGGACAACGTGCTGCGTGAGATCCAGGCGGCGGAGCAGGTGTTCCTGACGTCGCCCGACGCCGTAACCGTGAACGGCGCGGCGCGGTGGACGGTCGACTCAGGAGGAATCGCAGCCGCATGAGTGCCGACACCTATACCGCGAGTGACATCAAGGTCCTCGAGGGCCTTGAGGCCGTCCGCAAGCGGCCCGCCATGTACATCGGGGACACCGGCGCGTACGGTCTCCATCACCTGGTCTACGAGGTGGTCGACAACTCCGTCGACGAGGCGCTGGCCGGCCACTGCGATTCCATCAAGGTCATTCTGCATTCCGACGGCTCGGTGTCCGTGGGTGACAACGGGCGCGGTATCCCGGTCGACACGCATCAGGAGACGGGCAAGTCGGCGGCGGAGGTCGTGCTCACCGTCCTTCACGCGGGCGGCAAGTTCGAGCACTCCGCCTACAAGGTGTCGGGAGGGCTCCACGGCGTCGGCGTGTCGGTCGTCAACGCGCTCTCGGAGTGGCTCGAGCTCGAGATCCGCCGTGGCGGCAAGGTCTGGACGCAGCGCTATGAAAAGGGCGGTGTGCCGACCGCGCCACTGACCGTCGGCGAGAAGACCACGAAGCACGGCACCATCATCCGGTTCAAGCCGGATGCGACGATCTTCGAGGTCACGGACTTCTCGTTCGATACCCTCTCGAACCGCCTCCGCGAGCTCGCCTTCCTCAATCGCGGGCTCAAGATCGTGATCGAGGACGAGCGGGACGGGCGAAGCCACAGCTTCCTCTACAAGGGCGGCATCATCGAGTTCATCAAGCACCTCAACCAGAACAAGACGCCGATCCACCCGAAGGTGATGTTCTTCGAGGGCAAGAAAGGCGACATCGAGGTCGAGGTGGCGCTGCAGTACAACGACGGGTATCAGGAGAGCGTGTTCTCCTTCGCCAACAACATCAACACGCGCGAGGGCGGCACGCATCTCACGGGGTTCCGTGCGGCGCTGACCGGCCAGCTTTCCACCTACGCGCAGAACAACGGCTTTCTCAAGAACTTCAAGGGTGCGGTGACGGGTGACGACGTGCGCGAAGGACTGTGCGCCGTGGTCTCCGTGCGGCTGCCCGACCCCCAGTTCGAAGGGCAGACGAAGGGCAAGCTCGGGAACACCGACATCAAGGGCCTCGTGCAGCAGATCGTGAACGAGAAGCTGGCGGAATCATTCGAGGAAGATCCGACGACGGCGCGGAAAATCGCCGACAAATGCGTGCGTGCGGCGCAGGCACGCGAGGCGGCACGCAAGGCGCGCGAGCTCACGCGCAAGGGCGGGCGCGACGACGAAGGGCTGGCCGCCAAGCTGGCCGATTGCTCGGAGCGGGATCCGCAGTACCGCGAGCTCTTCCTCGTCGAGGGTGATTCAGCCGGCGGCTCCGCCAAGCAGGGACGCGACCGCAAGACCCAGGCGGTGCTGCCGCTGCGCGGCAAGATCATCAACTCCGAGAAGGCGCGCTACGACAAGGTGCTGTCCCACAATGAAATCCGGCTGCTCATCTCCGCGATGGGCACCGGGATCGGCACCGAGGAGTTCGATCTCACGAAGCTCCGCTACCACAAGATCATCCTGATGACGGATGCCGACGTGGACGGTGCACACATCCGGACCTTGCTGCTGACGTTCTTCTTCCGCCACATGAATGCGGTCATCGAGGCGGGCAACCTCTACATCGCGCAGCCGCCGCTCTTCAAGGTGAAGAAGGGCAAGGTGGAGAAGTACCTGATGAACGAGCGCGAGTTCGAGGACTTCTTCCTCTCCTCGTGGGTGGCCGCGGCCAAGGTGAAGGTGCCCGGGACCAAGGCGCCGGTGACCGGCGAGCCGCTGCTCGAGCTGCTGCGCGCGGTGTCCGAGTACCGCGCGCTGTTCGGCAAGCTGGTCAAGCGCGGTGTGCCGCCCGGCATCCTCGCCGAGCTGCTGCGGCAGAAGTTCCGCGGCAACAAGCGCGGCGTCGACCACGCCGAGATCGGCGCAACGATCGTGAGCGCGGCCGCCGCCGTGAACGGCTACAACGTCGAGGTGCGGCCCAGCGAGGGCACCGACGGCCACACCGTCGTCATCGCGGGCCCGCCCGCCGTCTCGTTCAGCACGGAACTGTTCAAATCGGCCGACTATGCGACGCTGCTCGAGCTGTGGGAGAAGGTCGCGCACCTCGCCAAGGGACCCACGGTCATCCTCGATGATGACGAGCACGAGACGCCGGTGAAGACACTGGATGAGTTCTGGCGCGTGGCCCTCGAGCAGTCGCGTGACGGCGCCACGTTCCAGCGCTACAAGGGACTCGGAGAGATGAATCCCGAGCAGCTCTGGGAAACGACGATGAATCCCGAGACGCGCACGCTGCTCAAGGTCACCATGGAGGACGCCGTTGGCGCCGATGAGATGTTCACCGTCCTCATGGGGGATGCCGTCGAGCCGCGTCGCGACTTCATCGAGAAGCATGCCCTCGACGTCGCCAACCTGGATATTTAAACGGAGCGCGTGCGCGGCTTGAAGCGTGGGTGGCCTGAGATAGAAGGTGGTGGCTGCGCTCCCCGGTCAACCGTTCGTCATGAGATTGGATAGCGATGCCTGATCGACAGATCAACGCGCCGATCGAAGAGGAGATGCGGAAGTCCTATCTGGACTACGCGATGTCCGTCATCGTCGGCCGCGCGCTCCCGGACATTCGCGACGGCCTCAAGCCGGTCCACCGCCGGGTGCTCTACACGATGTCGCTGCTCGGCCTCGCCTGGAACCGCGGCTACAAGAAGTCGGCGCGCGTCGTCGGCGACTGCATGGGCAAGTTCCACCCGCACGGCGATTCGGCCATCTACGACACGCTCGTCCGGATGGTGCAGGACTTCTCGCTCCGCTATCCGCTCATCGACGGGCAGGGCAACTTCGGCTCGATCGACGGCGACCCGGCTGCGGCCATGCGCTACACCGAAGCGCGCATGGCCAAGATCGCCCACGAGATGCTCGCCGACATCGACAAGGACACCGTCGATTTCGTTCCGAACTACGACGACAACGAGCAGGAGCCGGTCGTGCTGCCGGCGCGGCTCCCGAACTTGCTCGTCAACGGCTCGGCGGGCATCGCGGTGGGCATGGCCACGAACATCCCACCGCACAACCTGACCGAAGTCGTCGACGCGCTGGTGCTGCTCATCGACGATCCGAATACGACGATCGACCGCGTGATGAAGACGATCACCGGCCCCGATTTCCCGACCGCGGGCTACATCGTCGGCACGAGCGGCATCCGCGACGCGTACACCACGGGCCGCGGCACGATCACGCTGCGGGCGAAGGCGCACTCCGAAAAGGGACGCGGCGGTCGGGAATCCATCATCATCAGCGAGCTGCCCTATCAGGTGAACAAGGCGACGCTGATCGAGCGGATCTCCGAGCTCACGAAGGAGAAGAAGATCGGCGGTATCTCGGAGATCCGCGACGAAACGAATCGCGAAGGGATCCGCGTCGTCCTCGAGCTCGGGCGTGGGGAGATGCCCGAGATCGTGCTGAATCAGCTCTACAAGCACACGCAGATGGAGACGAGCTTCGGCATCATCATGCTGGCGCTCGTCGACCGCCGACCTCAGGTGGTGAACCTCAAGCAGATGCTCGAGGCGTTCATCAAGTTTCGCCGCGAGGTCGTCACCCGGCGGACCCGCTACGATCTGGCGCGCGCGGAGGAGCGGGCGCACATCCTGGCCGGTCTCCGCAAGGCCGTGGAGCACCTCGATCTCGTGATCCGCCTCATTCGCCAGGCGGACAGCCCCGACGCCGCCAGAGACGCGCTGATGACGCAGCTCGAGCTGACGGAGGTCCAGGCGCGCGCGATCCTCGACATGCGTCTGCAGCGCCTCACCCAGCTCGAGCGGCACAAGATCGTGGAGGAGCACGAGCAGGTGCTCGCCCTGATCGAAGAGCTGAAGGGCATCCTCGCCTCGGACGCCAAGCTGATGGGGATCATCAAGCAGGAGCTCACTGCGCTGCGCGACGAGTACGGCGACGCGCGGCGCACGCAGATCATCGAAGCCACCAACGAGCTGACCATCGAGGATCTCCTGGCCGACGAGGAGATGGTGGTGACGATCACGCGCTCGGGCTACATCAAGCGCACGCACGTGGAGTCGTACCGCAGCCAGCGGCGTGGCGGCAAGGGTGTCACCGGCATGGAGACGAAGGAAGAGGATATCGTCGAAGACCTCTTCATCGCCTCGACGCACTCGTATCTCCTGTTCTTCACGAACCTCGGCAAGATCCACTGGCTGAAGGTGCACGAAATTCCCGAGGGCGGCCGGCAGGCCAAGGGCAAGGCGATGGTAAATCTGTTGTCGCTCGGCGAAGGTGAGACGGTCGCCACCTGCGTGCCCGTGCGGGACTTCGCCGCCGGCGGCTACATCGCGTTCTGCACGAAGCAAGGCAAGGTGAAGAAGACCGAGCTGGAAGCGTACTCGCACCCGCGCGCGGGCGGGATCCAGGCCATTGGCCTGGAGGACGGCGACGAGGTCATTACTGCGCGCCGCACCGACGGTACGCGAGAGATCATGATCGCCACGAAGCAGGGGATGTCGATTCGCTTCAGCGAGGAAGAGGTGCGGGCGATGGGGCGCGGCGCCGCCGGCGTCCGCGGCATCGAGGTCGAGGAGGGCGACGAGGTCATTGCCGCCGACGTCGTGCAGGAGGGCGCGCAGATCCTCACCGTCTCCGAGCGCGGCTACGGCAAGCGCACGCCGCTCGAGGAGTATCGTCTGCAGGGTCGTGCCGGCAAGGGCATCATCGACATCAAGACGGCCGGCCGCAATGGCACGGTGGTCGGGATGCTCCAGGTGCGCGAGGGCGACGACGTCCTCATCATCACGACGAAGGGCAAGATCATCCGCATCCACGCTGGCGAGGTGTCGTCCCAGGGCCGCAACACCATGGGTGTGCGTATCATCGATCTCGATGCCGACGATCGCGTGGGCTCCATCGCGCGCGTCGAGGCCGAGCAGGCGCCCGCCGAAGCGCAGTAAACTCTCCTCGTGCTCGATCTGAAGCTCATCCGCGAGCATCCCGACGAGGTGCAGCGCGCGCTCGCCGAGAAGGGCGGCGCTGACCTGATCCCGGAGATCCTCGCCCGGGATACCGCGCGCCGCCGCCTGGTGAAAGAGGCCGATGATCTCAAAGCCGAGCGCAACATCGCCTCCGAGGCCATCGGCCGCGCCAAGCGCCGCGGCGACGACGCCAGCGCCGAGCAGGCGCGCATGCGCGACGTCGGGGAGCGGATCAAGACGCTCGACACCGAGCTGAAGATCGTCGATGCCGCGATGGAGCGGTTGCTCGAACAAGTTCCCAACGTGCCGCACCCCTCCGTGCCGCGCGGCAAGAGCGACGAGGAGAACGTCGAGGTCCGCCGCTGGGGGACCCCGCGGGCGTTCGACTTTCCGGCGCGCCCGCACGAGCAGCTCGGCGAGGCCCTCGGGCTACTCGACCTCGACCGGGCCACGCGCATGGCGAAGTCCCGGTTTTCGATCCTGTGGGGCGCGGCGTCCCGGCTCGCGCGCGCGCTCGCCCAGCTCATGCTCGATCTCCACACGCGCGAGCACGGCTACACCGAGCTCTGGCTGCCACACCTCGTGAATGCCGACACGATGCTGCGCACGGGGCAGCTGCCGAAATTCGAGGAGCAGCTCTTCAAGACGGCGGAGGCCGAAGAGCAGCGGCTGCTCTATCTCATCCCGACGGCCGAGGTGCCGCTGACGGCGCTGCACGCCGGGGAGGTTTTGCCCGAGCGGACGCTACCGCGCCGCTACACGGCGTTCACGCCGTGCTACCGCCGCGAGGCGGGCACCTACGGCAAGGACATGAAGGGCATGTTCCGGCAGCATCAGTTCGACAAGGTCGAGCTCGTCAAGCTTGCGACACCCGCCCAATCCTATGACGAGCTCGAGTCGATGGTGCGCGAGGCGGAAGAAGTATTGAAGCGTCTGGAGCTGCCGTATCGCGTCGTCGAGCGGTGCACGGGAGACGTCGGGTTCAGCTCGGCGAAGGGCTACGACATCGAGGTCTGGCTGCCGGGCCAGGGCAAGTACCGCGAGATCTCGTCCTGCTCGAACTATGCCGACTTCGGCGGCCGTCGCGTCGACATCCGGTACAAGCCCGACGGTGGTGGCAAGACCGAGTTCTGTCACACCCTGAACGGCTCGGGCCTCGCTGTCGGCCGCACGCTCATCGCGGTCTTCGAGAATTATCAGAACGCCGACGGCACGATCACCATCCCCGCCGCGCTCCATCCGTACATGGGTGGCCTCGAGCGAATCACCGCCCGGGAGTAACGCCTCGCGGTCGCGTCAGCGGCGTGGACTGCCTGGCTGCTTCAACGGCTCTACGTCGAGTATTTGAAGCGTACCCACGTCTGATGACAGACGACATGGAAGCGCAACGCGTCGGCGGCGCGCACCCGAACGTAATACGCCTTTTCGAGACGTGGGATCGCTTCTCCGCAGCCGCTGCACACTGCGCCGGTGCCACCAGCGAGGAAGGCACGCTCCGCCATCGTGGAGGCCGGTAACGCGCCCGCGTGAAGTCGTTGAAGCGTTTTGGCGATGCGAGGGCTCGGCATCACGTGCGACGTCATGCCTGTCTGAATCGGATCCACGCTTCATGGCACGCCAGGTGGAACCGCAGCGGCAGAATTTTTCGGACGCGAGCGAAGTAATAGCGCTCGTACACGTTGATGACCTCGCCGCACCCGCTGCATCGCGTCTCGCGGTCGCTGTCCATCAGCGTGCGAATCGCCGGAGGCTCCGGGAGCTCGCCGGCCCGCAGTCGGTCGAATGTCTTCTCGAGACGTGTCTTGAGCATCGTGTCATGGTGGCTGGTGGCGGCAGATCCGCTGCCGCACGGTGTTACGGCCCGGACGAAAATCGACCGAGCCCCGGATATCCCAAGGCTCCTTCACAAAGGCTGTCGGCGTCGGTGGGGCCTGACGCCGCCGGGCTCCAAAAAAGAGCGCACCAGCCATCAGCCTTATACGGTGCCGCGACCGCGTCGGAAATGGATTGGGCGATCTATGCCGATCGGAGGACCAGATACGACGCCTCGCGCGTCCGGTGTATCGTAACGAGCGCCCGCAGTGACACGGAGGGCTAGCCCTAACTGGTAAGGCAGCGGACTTGAAATCCGCCGGGGCGCAAGCCCCTTGGGGGTTCGAATCCCTCGCCCTCCGCCACCTTACGCGCCCACCGGAAAACGTCGCTCGGGATGAGTCATCGGTGGTCGTCTGCCGCCGGCCTTTTGGCTTCCATGTTCTCGAGCGGACCGTTGACCTGATCTGCATAGGCGTCTAACGATCAAGGGATCGGGGCGGGTAAGACTGACCTATCGGCAGTCCTCACCGCAACTCCGGAATCACCGCGCGCGAAAATTCGACGGTGGATGGAGACCCGTGACGGATAATCCAGCGCAATGCGGCAGAGCGCCGATCGCTCGCGCGACCCGTTGATCGCCGTCGCTCGCGCATTCCTCGAGAACCAGCCGTTGCGGCACTCGATGCGGGCAGTGGCCGCGCTCGACTGGGAGGGAACGGTAGCGCGCGCCGAGAACGAGCGGCTGGCCCCGATTCTCTACGTGGCCCTTCGAGGCGGCGGCGCCCCGGCCCCGATCCTCAAGCGGTTGCGCGCGAGCTGGATGGCCGCCGAGTGCCAGCACTTGAGAGCGGGCAAGCAGCTGCGCGACATTGTCGGCGCCTTCGCCGTCGCCGGTATCCAGACGATCGTGCTCAACGGGCCTGCGCTGGCCGCCTGCTACTATCCCGACCCCGCGCTCCGGCCGTTCCTCGATCTCGACCTCCTCGTGCGCCGCGCCGATCGCGAGCGAGCGCTGGAGACCCTGTTCCGGCTCGGCTACACGCACGAGACGCCGGGGCGCTCGCTCGAGCACGTGCCGGCCGCGTACCTCGCGCCGCCGACCGACTCGGATCTGCTGCCCGTGGATCTGCACTGGGAGTGCGTCGGGCAGTCAGGTAGTGGTCGATTCGCCGAGCAGGCGGCAGACGAAATCTGGTCGCGCGCCGCCGCGGCGCCCGCGTGGGGCATCGCCGCGCGCATGCTCGCGCCCGAGGACCTTCTCCTCTATCTCGCCGCGAGCTTCGCCATCCATCACACGCTCACCGGTGCCCTCTGGCAGCTGGATCTCGCGCTGGTGCTCCGCCGGCACTGCGGGACGCTCGACTGGGACGCGATCGCGGCGCGGGCGCGGCGATGGGGCGCCGCGAGCGCAGTCTACTTCGGGCTGCGCTCGGTCGGCGAGCACCTCGGCGTGTCGGCGCCGACGCCGACCATGAACCGCCTGCGCCCGGGCGAGCTGCGCGTCACGCTGATCGATCGTCTGCAACGGCCGGAGGTGTCCGGGCCAGCGCGGCTCGAGTACCTGATGGGCGTGGCCATGCTGGATCGCTACTCGGACATCGCGCGAACCCTGGCCTCCGGCCTCGTGCCGCCACCGGGCCGGCTCCGCTCGCGCTATGATTCGCGTTCGATCGTTGCCGCCTACCTCACGCACTATGGCCGCGTCGCGCGCAGCGTGGCGCGTGCCATGCTGTGAGCCGCGTCCGCCATCAAGACGTGATGCGGTGGGCGACGCAGTGCGCGGCGGCGACGACCTGGCCGTCCTCGGTGGTGACGCGCACCTCGTAGAAGCCGGCGCGGCGTCCCTGCTTCACCTCGCTCGCCTCGGCCACCAGCGTCGTCTCGGGCCTCACCGCCGCCAGGAAATCGATCGTGACGCTGAGCGCGACGGCCGTTTCGCCGTGCGAGTTGCAGGCGGCGCCGAACGCCACGTCGGCCAGTGTGAAGATGACGCCGCCGTGCGGGTAACCCTGGAAGTTCACCATGTGCGGCTGGAGCCGAAGGCGCACGCGGCAGAAGCCGCGGCGAATATCGACGTATTCAATGCCGAGCGATCGCGCCCACGGCTCGGCGCGAATCGTGTCGGAGATGTCTGAAGCGATGGCCGGGGCGTGATCGGAGTTCATGGCCGCCAAGCATAGCAGCGGACTCGCTGGCAGCGCGGTTGCCATCCGACGAGCGCGCCACACCGCCGCCGGCGCGCTGAGCGCGCGCGCGAAAGCCCTCTCGTGCCAGGGTATACTACGGGGGCTTTGCCGTTGGAGAGGTGGCCGAGTCGGCCGAAGGCAGCCGCCTGCTAAGCGGTTACAGGGCCAAAAGCTCTGTCCAGGGTTCGAATCCCTGCCTCTCCGCCAACGGGCCCTTAGCTCAGGTGGACAGAGCGTCGGACTACGAATCCGAAGGCCAGAGGTTCGAATCCTCTAGGGCCCACCATTCCCTCGACGAGGCGTTCATGAAGGAAGCGCTCGACGAGGCGCGGCGGAGCTTCGACGCCGGTGAGGTGCCCGTCGGTGCGGTGGTCGTGATGGGCGAGCAGATCGTCGGCCGCGCGCACAACGCCCCGCTCGCGCAGTCGGATCCGACGGCACACGCGGAAGTGCTGGCGCTGCGAATGGCGGGAGCGACGGTCGGCAATTATCGGCTGACCGGCGCGACTCTGTATGCGACCGTCGAGCCGTGCGTGATGTGTTGCGGAGCCGCGCTGCATGCCCGCGTCGCGCGGGTCGTGTACGGGGCGCCGGACGTGAAGGCGGGCGGCGCCGCGTCGCTCTATCGGTTGCTGGACGACGCGCGACTGAATCACCGGGCGGTCGTGCATGGCGGAGTCCTGGCGGCAGAAAGCGTGGCGCTGCTGCGACGGTTCTTTGAAACACGACGATGAGTACGATGGTGCGGAGGGGTGGCCGAGCCCGGTTGAAGGCGTCCGACTCGAAATCGGATAGGGGCGCAAGTCCCTCGGGGGTTCAAATCCTCTCCCCTCCGCCAAATCCCAGGAGAACCGGAAGAGTAGTAGGTAGAGCCGGGGCGGG
>DASTCJ010000067.1:0-4183 GCA_035605575.1 Candidatus Methylomirabilota bacterium | reverse complement strand
CCAACGCGGCCCTCGCGCGCGCCACCAACGCGCTAAGCTCGGGGCGCGCGCTCGACGTCTTCGCACGCATGATCGAGCGCCAGGGCGGCGACCCGCGCGTCGTGGACGACTACGACCTGATGCCGGTGGCGCCGGATCGCGAGCCGCTGATGGCCTGGGCGGACGGCGTGGTGACGCGCGTGCTGGCCGGCTCGATCGGCCGCGCGACGCATGCGCTCGGCGCCGGCCGCACCACGGTGGACGAGCCGGTCGATCATGCCGTGGGGCTGCGGATGCTCGTGGCGCGCGGCGACCGCGTGCGGCAGGGGCAGCCGCTCCTCGAGCTCCACCACCGGGGCGGACACGGTCTCGACGCGGCGCGCGCGTTGTGCCGCGAGGCGATTCACATCGACCCGGCGGGGCAGCCGATGCCGGCCGGCGACCGCATACTGGGCGAGGTGCGATGACTGAGACACGGACCCACAAAAGAGATGCGCAGTCGTGGACCGGCCGCGACGCCGCGATCGTCGCCGGACTGGCGGTCGTGGCCGCGGTGGCCATCGGCCTCGGCGCCCTCGGCCTGTCGCGCGTGCAGCCCGTCGCCGGTCTCGCGCTGATTCTCGCGCTGGCCTACTGCATCTCCTCGGCGCGGCACGCCATCGACTACCGCACCGTGGGCTGGGGGCTGGCGCTGCAGTTCGTGTTCGCGGTCATCGTGCTCAAGACCGGCGCGGGACAGGCGGTCTTCAAGGCGCTCGGCGAGTACATCACCAGGCTCCTCGACTTCGCCTACGTCGGGTCGTCGTTCGTGTTCGGTCCGCTCGGGAATCGCGACGTGTGGCCGCGCATCATGACGAACGTGCTCGGCCAGGAGGGCGGGCAGTACGCCAACGTGTTCGCGTTCATGGTGCTGCCGACCATCATCTTCATCGCGGCGCTCTTCGCGATGCTCTACTACTTCGGCATCATGCAGCTCGTCGTGCGCGTGTTCGCGGTGGTGATGCGCCGCTTCATGCGGGCCAGTGGCGCCGAATCGCTGAACGTGGCCGCGAGCATCTTCATGGGGCAGACCGAGGCGCCGCTCACCATCCGCCCGTTCCTGCCACGGATGACCGAGTCGGAGCTCATGACCGTGATGACGGCCGGCATGGCGCACATCTCCGGCGGCGTGATGGCGGCCTACATCATCTTCGGCGCCAGCGCCGAGCATCTGCTGACCGCGGTGATCATGACCGCGCCCGGCACGTTGATGATGGCGAAGATGTTCGTGCCGGAGACGGGGCAGCCGGAAACGATGGGCACGGTGAAGCTCCAGGTCGAGAAGACCGACGTCAACGTGATCGACGCCATCGGCCGCGGCACCGGCGAAGGATTGCACCTGGCGCTCAACGTGGGCGCGATGCTGATTTCGTTCCTCGCGCTGGTGGCGCTCCTGAACGCGATTCTGGGGCTGGCGGGCCTGAGCATGCAGCAGATCCTGGGCTACGCGTTCGCGCCGATCGCGTGGAGTCTGGGCGTGCCGTGGGCCGATGCGCCGACGGTCGGCAACCTGCTCGGCACGCGCATGGTGCTCAACGAGTTCGTCGCCTATTCGCAGCTCGGGCCGCTCAAGGCCACGCTCGATCCGAAGTCGTTCACGATCGCGACGTTCGCGTTGTGCGGGTTCGCCAACTTCAGCTCGATCGGCATCCAGATCGGCGGCATCGGCGCGCTGGCGCCGGAGCGGCGCCACGACCTGGCGCGGCTGGGGCTGCGGGCGATGCTCGCCGGCACGTTCGCCAACTTCCTCACCGCGACCATCGCGGGCATGCTGCTGTGAGCGGAGAGCTCGAACGCATCGAGGAGGCGGCCGCCGCCATCCGCGCGCGCTGCGGCGACGTCCCCGAGGTCGCGATCGTGCTCGGCTCGGGCCTCGGCGCCTTCGCCGACAGCCTCGACGAGCCGGTGAACCTGCCCTACGACGCCCTGCCGCACTGGCCGCAGTCGCGTGTGGTCGGCCACGCGGGCCGACTGGTGGTGGGGGACACCGCCGGCAAGCGGGTGGCGGCACTCTCCGGCCGCGTGCACGTCTACGAAGGGCACCCGATGGCGACCGTCGTCTTCGCGGTGCGCGTCATGGCCCGCCTGGGCGTCCCGAGCCTGATCCTCACCAACGCCGCCGGCGGTATCAATACCGGCTTCGGGCAGGGCGCGTTGATGGTCATCGACGACCACATCAACATGATGGGCGGCAACCCGCTGATCGGGGACAACGACGATCGGATGGGCGCGCGCTTTCCCGACATGTCCGAGGTGTATTCGTACCGGCTTCGCGCGCTGGCCGACGAGGCCGCCGCCGCGTCCGGGATCGCCGTGCGGCACGGGGTCTACGTGGCGGTGCACGGCCCGAGCTACGAGACGCCGGCCGAGATCCGCGCGTTCCGCACGCTTGGTGCCGACGCGGTCGGGATGTCCACCGTGCCCGAGGCGATCGCGGCGCGGCACATGGGCATGGAGGTGCTCGGCATCTCGTGCATCACCAACATGGCCGCTGGCGTGCTCAATCAGACGCTCGTGCACGACGAGGTGATGGAGACCGCGCGCCGGGTGCGCGGGTCGTTCATCGCGCTGCTGGAGGGCGTCATTGGCCGGCTCTAGAGAAGGCTCAGGGCTCAGGGCTCAGGGCTCACGCCTGAAGGCCACGGCGCTCGTAAAGGCAGCGCGCCAGGCGCGGCTCAAGGCGGTTGCGGACTATTCGCACTTCAAGGTCGGCGCCGCGCTCGAGACGGCCGACGGCACCATCATCACGGGCTGCAACATCGAGAACGCCACGTACGGTTTGACCGTCTGCGCCGAGCGAGTGGCCATGTGGAAGGCGCTCTCGGAAGGGCACCGCCGCTTCCGCCGCATCGCGGTGGTGGCCGATACGACCGACCCCACGCCGCCGTGCGGTCCCTGCCGCCAGATCCTGTGGGAGTTCGGCGGCGACCTCGACGTGATCCTCGCCAACCTGCGTGCCGAGAAAGGGCGCCACAAGCTCAGCGCGCTGCTGCCGTTGCCCTTCGACGCGCGACTCCTCTAATGAACGTAGCCGCCGACCTTCAGGTCGGCCCGACGCCGGTCTGAAGACCGGCGGCTACGAAATCTTGAAGTAGGCTCTAGAAGAATGCACCCGACAATCGAATGGAAAGACGACGCCGTCGTGATGATCGACCAGCGCAAGCTGCCGGCGTCGGAGGTGTACGTCAGCTGCAAGACCGCGAAAGAAGTGGCGAAGGCCATCAAGACGATGGTGATTCGCGGCGCGCCGGCCATCGGCGTGGCCGCCGCCATGGGGCTCGCGCTCGGCATGAAGCGGAGCGGCGCCAGCGGGACCAAGCAGTTCGCCACCGAATTCCAGAAGCTGTGCGACGAGATGGCGGCCACGCGGCCGACCGCCGTGAACCTGTTCTGGGCCATCGAGCGGATGAAGACCGTGTTCGCGCGGCACGTGCAGGCGGGCGCGTCGGTGGACGAGCTGAAGCGAATCCTCGAGGAAGAGTCGCGCCACATTCACGACGAGGACGTGGCGAGCTGCCGCGCCATGGGCGCCTACGGAGCCAGCCTGGTGCCGGCGGACGCGCGCATCCTGACCCACTGCAACGCCGGTGCGCTGGCCACCGCCGGCTACGGCACCGCGCTCGGCGTGATTCGCGCCGCCGCGGAAGGCGGCAAGAAGGTGGCGGTGTTCGCCGACGAGACCCGCCCCTTCCTGCAGGGCGCGCGGCTCACCGCGTGGGAGCTCGTGAAGGACGGCATCGACACCACCGTCATCACCGACAACATGACGGCGTCGATGATGCGGCAGGCCAACATCGACCTCGTGGTCGTGGGTGCCGACCGCATCGCCGCCAACGGAGATGTCGCCAACAAGGTCGGCACCTACGGTGTGGCCGTGCTGGCCAAGGAGCACGGCATCCCGTTCTATGTGGCCGCGCCGCTGTCGACGATCGATCTCAGGACAGCCGACGGGTCGGGCATTCCGATCGAGGAGCGCCCTGACCGTGAGGTGACGCACGTCGGCTCCTATCGCCTGACTCCGGAAGGCGCTCGCATCCGCAACCCCGCCTTCGACGTGACGCCCGCCAAGTACGTCACCGCCATCGTCACCGAACAGGGCATCGCCCGTGCCCCGTACGAGGAGTCGCTGGCGGCGCTCGTGCGCGGCGCCTCGGAGGTCGCCTCC
>DASTCJ010000054.1:0-15588 GCA_035605575.1 Candidatus Methylomirabilota bacterium | reverse complement strand
CTCGGAGGAGCGCCCCCGCCGGTTGGCCTTCATCAACGGCCGGAAGTACGCCGAGGGCGACGTGCTCCAGGACGGCGCCCGAATCCAGGAAATCCAGCCGAACGCCGTGGTCATCATCGACGACGGGCGGCGCGTCGTGCTGCGCCCCTGACGAGGCTCCTATGGCTCTGACACGCCGAGAATTCCTGACGGCTTCGACCGCCGTTTCCATCGCGACCGTGGGCGGCCGCGCCCCGGCCTTCGCACAGGGGACGCGACTGCACTATCTCCAGTGGTCGCATTTCATCCCTGCCGCCGACGGCGTGTTCGAGGAGCAGGCCAAGGAGTTCGGCAAGCAGGCCGGCGTCGACGTCGCGATCGAGCGGATCAACCAGAATGACCTCCAGGCCCGGATCACTGCCGCCATTCAGAGCGGCGCCGGCGCCGACATCGTCACCGTGCCGAACAACTATCCGCAGCTCTACGCCAACGCCCTCGTCGACGTGAGCGACGTGGCGGAAGAGATCGGCCGCAAGCAGGGCGGCTGGTGGGACTACGTCAGGACGAACGTGGTCACGGCGAACGGCCAGTGGGTAGGCGTGCCGCATTTCGTCATCTCCTGGGCCATCACCTACCGCGAGGACTGGTTCAAGGAGGCGGGCCTCGCGTATCCCACGACGTGGGACGACTTCCGGCGCGTTGGCAAGGCGATGAAATCCAATGGCAAGCCGTTCGGACAGGCCTTCGGGCACACGGTGAACGATCCGAACGCCTGGGCCTACCCGATGGTGTGGATGTGGGGCGGGCAAGAGGTGCAGCGCGACGGCAAGACGGTGGTGCTCGACAGCAAGGGCACCGTCGAGGCGGTCAAGTTCACGGTCGCCTTGTGGAAGGACGTGTTCGACGAAGGCGGTCTCGCCTGGGACGACAGCAACAACAACCGCGCCTATCTCTCGCAGGAAATCTCGCTGACCGGGAACGCGCCGTCGATCTACGTCGCCGCGCGACAGAAGTTTCCCGATGTCTACAAGGGCACGAATCACGGCCACTATCCGCCGGGACCGAACGGGCGCTTCTACTGGCTGCCCTGCTACAGCTCGTGCGTGATGAAATACAGCAAGAACGCAAGGCTGGCGAAGGACTTCATCCGCTTTTACATGGACCGCGCGCGCTACGATCGCTACTTCGAGACGATGGACACGTTCGGCATCCCGGGCACGAAGGCGTACGCCGAGCATCCACTGTGGAAGAAGGATCCCAAGACGGCGGTGTTCCCGGAAACGCTGAAGAACGCGCGGCAGGTCGGCTATGCGGGGCCGTCGGGACGCGCGGCCACCGAGGCGCTCACCAAGTTCATCCTGGTGGACATGTACGCGAAGGCGATCCAGGGGATGGCGGCCGAGGACGCCGTGAGGTGGGCGACGGCGGAGCTGAAGAAGATCTATTGACGGCGTGGCTCGTGCTCGTCGCGCTTCTTGCGGCCGGCTGTAGCAACGCGCTGTCGTCGGTGACCGAGGGCAGGACGGGACGGCTCGACGTTCCGAGCTTCACCATCGGCCCGCGCGGCGTCGACGAAGCGACCACGGTGAGCGGCGACTTGTCGATTCCCGGCGACGCGGGCGGTCGCGTGCCGGCCGTCATCGTCCTGCACTCGTGCTCGGGCATGACGCCGAATCTCGTCGACTGGGCGCAGGCGCTGAACCTGATGGGCTTCGCCGCCTTCCTCCTCGACAGCTTCACCGCGCGCGGCGTCACCGAGGTGTGCACGGGGCGTAGCTCCGTCACCATCGACAGTCGTCTCGTCGACGCCTATCGGGCGCTGGCGCTGCTGTCCGCGCATCCGCGCATCGACCCGCGCCGGATCGCACTCCTCGGGTTCTCGCAGGGCGGCTGGGTGGCGCTGTGGGCGAGCCAGGCGCAGATCGAGCACCGGTTCCTGCGCGCCAACGTCGAATTCGCCGCGCACGCGGCGTTCTATCCGTTCGCCTGCAACGTCCGGCTGCAGAACGAGACGGCCATGACCCCTGGCCCCGTGCGCATCTTTCACGGCACCGCCGATGACTGGACACCGATCGCGGCGTGCCGGGACTGGGTGGCCCGACGGCAAGCCGCCGGGCGCGATGTCTCGCTGGTGGCATATGATCGCGCGATGCATGCGTTCGACGTGCCGCTCTTCGCGCCGCCGCGGCGCTGGCCCGGCATCTTCAATCCCGGCAAGTGCGCGATCATCGAGCGTCCCGATCATGCGTTCGTGACCGACGATGGCCGGCCCCTCAGCAGCACCTCACCGTGCGTCACGCGCGGAGCCACCCTCGGCTACGACGCGCGCGCGCACAGGCAATCGATCGTGGACGTCCGTACGTTCCTCGACGAAGCATTCACGCGGCGCTGACATGGCCGCCCGCCGACGAGGCAGCCTCAGGGCTCCCACGCGCGTGATGTCGATCCACGCCCATCCCGACGATCAAGAGTTCACCGTGGGCGGAACGCTCGCTCGATGGGCGCGCGAAGGCGCCGAGATCATCACCGTGTGTCTGACCCACGGCGATGCCGGCTCCAACCGGTTCACGCCTCCCGACATGACACGCGCCCGGCTGGCGCAGATTCGGGAGGAAGAGCAGCGGGCGGCGTGCCGCGTGCTCGGCATCAAGGAGGTCGTGTTCCTCGACTACGAGGACGGCGTCTTGACGGCCACCATCGACATGCGCCGCGAGGTGACGCGCCTCATCCGTCGCCATCGGCCGGACACGGTCGTTTGCGGCGATCCCACCGTGCGCTTCTACGGCAACCGGTACATGAACCATCCCGACCATCGTGTCGCGGCCGACGTCGCGCTCGATGCCGTCTTTCCGTCGGCGGAGACGCGGTTCATCTTCCCCGAGCTGCTCGCGGACGGGCTGGCGCCGCACCACGTGCGCGAGGTGTGGCTGCATGGAGCGTCCCGCAGCGATACGTTCGTCGATATCGCCGCCACGCTGTCGCAAAAGATCCAGGCGCTTCGAGAGCATCGCAGTCAGCTGGGGGAGTGGGATCCGACCGGGATGCTCACGACGTGGGCGCGCGAACAGGGCAAACGCAAGCGGCTACGAGCCGCGGAGGCGTTCCGGAGGATGATTCTCGAAGGCTGAGCTATTAGAGGTAGACGGCCTTCATCAGCGACTCGGGATAACGCAACCCGGCGACGGCACCCGCCGGCACCGCGTCCGCGATGCGCGTGACGTCGTCGGGCGTGAGCCGCACGTGCAAGGCGCCGACGTTTTCTTCGAGCCGATCGCGCCGCTTGGTGCCGGGAATCGGAACGATGTCCCGGCCGCGCGCCAGTAGCCAGGCCAGCGCGAGCTGCCCCGGGGTGCATCCTTTGTCGCGCGCGAATTGCTCTACCTTCCGGACGAACTCGACGTTGCGCTGCAGGTTGGTCTCCTCGAACCGTGGGTGCGCCCGCCGCCGGTCGTCCTCCGGGATGTCGGCGACCTTGTGCACCTGGCCGGTGAGCAGGCTCCGGCCGAGCGGTGAATACGCCACGAGGGAGATGCCGAGCTCGCGCAGCGTCGGCAACGTCTCCTCGGCCTCCACGCGGTACAGCAGCGAGTACTCGATCTGCAGCGCCGCGATCGGATGGACGCGGTGCGCACGACGTACCGTGCCCGGAGCCGCCTCGGAGAGGCCGAGGAAGCGAACCTTGCCCTGATCCACCAGGCGCGCCATGGCTCCCACCGTCTCTTCGATGGGCACGGCCGGATCGACACGGTGCTGGTAGTACAGATCGATCACGTCGACGCCCAGTCGCTTGAGGCTCGCATCGCACGCCTGCGGAACGTATTCGGGACGTCCATTCACGCCCGGCGTGCCGTCGGGTTTGCGCAGATTGCCGAACTTGGTGGCCAGCACGACCTTGTCCCGCTTGCCGCGGAGCGCTCGACCGAGCAGCTCCTCGTTGTGGCCCCAGCCGTACATATCCGAGGAGTCCAGAAAATTGACGCCGAGATCGAGCGCGCGGTGGATGACCGCGATCGACTGCGCGTCATCACCTGGCCCATAGGCGCCCGACATCGACATGCAGCCGAGGCCGACGGCGCTCACTTCGAGATCGCTCGTTCCGAGACGTCGCGACTCCATTCGTGTCCTCCTCCGGTCGGTGGCGGGATGGTAGCATGCCGATCGTGCTCGTCTCCCTGGAGCGACGCTGATGGCCCACGCCCGCCACGGTAATCCGCCCGACGTCGCGCGCATGGTGCGGCGTCAGCTGCAGCGGGGTCGGGCGACATGGCAGAAGCCGGCACGCGTTCTCCGCGCGCTCGGGCTGCGTCGCGGTCAGGTCGTGGCTGATGTGGGCGCCGGCCCCGGGTTCTGGACGATCCCCCTCGCGCGCCGCGTCGGCCGGCGCGGCCACGTCTTCGCGCTGGACCCGGAGCCTGGTGCGCTGGACGTGCTGCGGCGCCGCCTCGCGAAAGCGCGCGTGCGCAACGTGACCCCCGTGCTCAATGACGACGCCGCCCCCCTCCTGCCCGAGGACAGCTGCGATCTCGTCATGATCGTGAACGTCTATCATCATTTCGCCGAGCCTGCACGATTCCTCGGAGAGATCGTGCGATGCCTCAAGCGGGGTGGCCGCCTGGTGAACATCGACTGGGCGGACCGGGACACGCCGAAGGGACCGCCGGCACACCGACGGATTGCCCAGGCTGTGTTCCTTCGCCATGCGCGCCGCGCCGGCCTCGAGCTCATCGCCGAGCACCGGTTCCTGCCCTACCAGTACTTCGTGGTCCTGCGCCGGGCCAGCCGCTGAGCCCGCGGCCCGGGAATCCCGGGCGCGGTTGCTACAATCCAAACGGTATGCAAGGGCATCTCTGTGGGGGGACCGATCTCCAGGCATCGCTCAACGGCGCCCCCGGCGACGACTTTCCCTTCCGCTGCGAGGTCAGCCTGAAGCCGCTGATCGACTTCTGGACGCGCGCCGCCGATTCCGGATCGGCCAAGGGCGCGCTGGCGCGGATCGTGGCCGACGAGGTCAGGAAGGCCCCTGAGCTCCTGTCGCCGATCACCAGCTGTTCGACGATCGCCAGCCACAAGGACCTCCTCGACGTGCTGATGACCGCGGTCTTCTCGTCGGCGTCGTGGGAGCAGTCGTACGGCGCCGTCATGGCGCCATTCCAGCTGCGCGGCTTCTATGCCACGCCGCTGATGCGACAGCTGCTCATGGCGGAGGACGGCACGCTGCAGGGTCGCGTCAACATGGAGGACGGGCGGGTGGCCGCCATGCGGCGCGCCTATGCGTACGCGCTGATCCTCAAGCGCGTGTACGGCATCGGCTTCGAAGTCGACTATCCCGTCGTCATCACCGCCGCCGACCCCGAGACGGGCCTCGACCGGCATTTCCGGATCTTCTTCGACTGGCAGTTCGTGGACGTGGAGACGATCGGGCCGGTGCCCGCGCTGCCGCCGGATGTCGAGCACCGCCTGTACAGCACCGCGCTCGACTCGACGGGCCTCGACGACCTCCTTCCACCCGATCGCTTCGTCTTCCGGGGCATCACGATCTTCAAGTGCGTCGACGTGACCGATCAGGAAGTGCTGTCCGCGCTCAAGCGCGATCTCATCGATCGCGAATCGATCGTGTCGCAGGCGCGGTTCATGGGCTTGCAGCAGCGGCTTCGCACGCTCTTCCGCCGCCCCGAGCTCCGGCTCGGGCTCGGGGCCATCGACGGCGGGCGCGTGCTCATCCTGAACTGCGATGCCACGCACGAGCACGCGTGCATCTTCGCGGACTCCGAGCACCACGAGGTCGGCGAGTTCGCCGGCAGCATCTTCGAGCGGGCGGTGAAGACCGGCCAGCCGGTGATCGTCTCCGACCTGGCCGAGGTGCGCTCGCGGACTCCGGTGGAGGCGCAGGTTCTCGCGAGCGGCGTGCGCGGGATGCTGGTGGCCCCGCTCCACTACCAGGACAAGATCATCGGCACCCTCACGCTCCAATCGCCCAACGTCGGCGACCTCGACGCCACACATCTACCCAAGCTCCACGAGGTGCTGCCGCTCTTCTCGATGGCCGTGCAACGCAGCATGGACGAGCTGAACGTGCGCATTCAGACGGAGATCAAGGAGCGCTTCACGGCGATCCATCCCGTGGTCGAGTGGCGGTTCCGCAAGGCTGTGCTGGACGAGCTCGAGAAAGACGAGACGGTGAGCGGCGTGGAGCTGCGACCGATCGTCTTCGAGCAGGTGTATCCCCTCTACGCGCTGTCGGACATCCGAGGATCCTCGACCCAGCGGGCGCTCGCCATCCAGAGCGACCTCATCACGCAGCTCCGGCTCGCCCGGGACGTCGTGGAGGCCGCCCACGACGCGCGACACCTGCCGGCGCTCGATCACTTGCGCTATCGGATCGACGAGCTCCTCGCGCAGATCGCGACCGACGTGGCCGCCGGTGATGAGCTCGGCGTCATCAGCTTCCTGCGGACCGAGATCGAATCGGTCTTCGCCCTCGTGGCCGGCTTCGGCGAAGCGGTCGAGCGGCGTATTGCCGCCTACCGGACGGCGCTCGACCCGCGGCTTGGCGCCGTCTATCGCCAGCGCCGGCTGTTCGAAGAGAGCGTCACACGGATCTCGGAGACCATCTCGAGCTACCTCGATCTGGAAGAGGAAGCGGCGCAGTCGATGGTGCCGCACTACTTCGAGAAGCGGACCACCGACGGTGTGGACCATCAAATCTACGTCGGAGGCGCCCTGCGGGAGGACGGACACTTCGATCCGCTCTACCTGAAGTCATTGCGGCTCTGGCAGCTCATGGTCGTGTGCGGCATCGCCGCCCGCGCCGAGAAGCTCGCACAGTCCCTGACGGTACCGCTCCAGGTCACGCATCTGATCCTGGTGCAGGACGCGCCGCTCGCCATCCGCTTCCGGTCGGACGAGAAGCGCTTCGACGTCGACGGCGCGTACGACATGCGGTACGAGATCGTGAAGAAGCGCATCGACAAAGCGCTGGTGAAGGGCTCGCGCGAGCGCATCACGCAGCCGGGTCGGATCGCCATCGTGTACTCGAACCCGGCGGAGGCGACGGAGTACCGCGGGTACCTCGAATATCTGCACCATCTCGGCTACGTCGCCGGGGAGGTCGAGGATCTCGACCTCGAGGAGCTCCAGGGCGTGCACGGCCTCCGCGCGCTGCGAGCCACGGTCACGCTGCGGCAGCCCCCGGACCGCGCCGTGGCCCCCGACGTCGCCCGCACGGCCCTCCGCTCGGTCCCGTGACCGGCGTGCGCGCCGTCGTCTTCGACATCGGCGGCGTGATCCAGGACTCCCCGCTGCATGCGATCGCACGGTACGAGGCCGATCATGGCTTGCCGGCCGGCGTCATCAATCGCACGGTGGTCTCGGCCGGAGACGGCGGAGCGTGGTCACGTCTGGAGCGCGGTGAGCTGACTGTCGAGGCGTGGTGCGAGCCGTTCGAGCGTGACTGTCGCGCGCATGGCGTCAGCGTCGATGCCGCGCGGCTGATGCGCTATATCGCCAAGGCCGGCCGCGAGCGTCCGATCATGGTGCGCGCCGTCGGCCGCTTGCGCGAGCACGGTCTGCGCGTTGGCGCGCTCACCAACAACTGGGCGTCGGCGGCGACGCCCGCCGGTCCTCATCCGATCGCGCGCCACTTCGACGTCGTCGTGGAGTCACGGGCGGTGGGCATACGAAAGCCGGACCCGCGCATCTATCAGCTGATGTGTCATCGTCTCGACGTCGTGCCTGAGCAGACCGCGTTCCTGGATGACATCGGCGTCAATCTGAAGAGCGCGCGGGCGCTCGGGATGCACACGATCAAGGTCGAGGACCCCGAGCAGGCGCTGCGCGAGCTCGGCGCGCTCGTCGGCCTCGACCTTCTCTAGGAGCCTGTCGGAGAAAAGAGGGGCGACACGGCTCCGCCGGGGCGCCCCGAACGTTGGGGGTTTGGGGGCCATTTCGGGGCCCCCATGTTCAACTAGAAGCCGGTCCGCGTCACCCGCTCGGCGATGAGCGCGTCGATCTCGCCCTCGCCGAAGCCGACCTCCCCCAACAGAGCGCGCGTCTCGCTGCCGAACGGCGGCGTGGCAGCGCCGGGCCGGAAGCCGTCGCCGTCCAGCTTCACCGGGGGAGCAAGCACGCGCACCGGTCCCAGTGCCGGGTGCGGCAGGTCATAGAGAAAGCCATTGGCGCGTGTCTGCTCGTCGTCGAACATCTCGACGGCGAACCGCACGGCGGCCGCCGGCAAGCCCCGCTCGTCGAACAGTCGTTTCCACTCCGCCGTCGTCCGCGAGGCAAGCTGCGCCTCCACGCGCTTGCCGAGCGCGGTGTAATGACGCTCGAGCGCCTCGCGGTCCTTCAGCGCGCCACCGTGCGCGGCATCGGTGAGGCCCAGCGCGTCCATCAGCGTGCGCTGCAGCCCGGGGCTCACGCACGCGATCCCGAGGACGTCGTCCTTGGTGGGATAGGTGCGGAAGTAGACGTTGAGCATCCCGGCCGTCCGCGCCGATGGAATGGTCGCGCTCTGCTCCTCGAACGAGGCGCCGGCCGCACGCATCTGTCTGAGCCGCGCGAGGGCTTCGGCATGCACCGGACCGTCGACGCCGGTGACCCGCACCAGCGAGTTGTTCTGCGCCAGGAGCGCCGCCATGAAGAGCGCCACCTCGACGTCTCCGCCGCGACCGGTACGCTCGCGACGCAGCAGCGCGGACGCGATGCCGAACGCCAGCGCAAGCGCGCAGATATAGTCGGCGACGGGAGCCTCGCCCGTGGCCGGCACGCCGTCGCGAATCTTGCCCAGCGAGGCCATCAAGCCGCTGCGCGCCTGGACCACGAGGTCCATCCCGGCCAGCGCGGCGTCGGGTCCGTGACGACCGAAGGCGCTGACGTTGCCGACGATGAGCCGCGGAAAACGCGGAGCGAGCGCGGCGCTGTCGAGCCCCATGGCCTCGGCGAGCCCCGGTCGAAAGTTGGTCAGGACGACGTCGGCGCGCGCGAGCAGCCGATCGATGACGTCTCGAGCCCGCGGATGCCGCAGGTCGAGCGGCAGCGAATGCTTGCCGCGGTTGCGCGAGATGAAGTGGCGCGTCTCGCCCGGCGCCAGGGGCGACAGCTGGCGCACCGGATCGCCGTCGAGCGCTTCGATCTTGATCACGCGTGCGCCGCCGTCGGCGAGCAGCTGAGCGCAAAACGGCACCGCGATGAACTGACCAAACTCGACCACTTCGACACCGGCGAACGGGCGGGCGGCGTCCATGGCGCTAGAGCCTAGCACGGGCCGCGCTTCTGCTATTCTCAGCGCCATGAGCTCTGGCCTCGAGGAGCGGTTCCAGACGCTGCACGAGATCGTCCGCGCCGCGCGGACACGGCTGCCGGCGGGCGAGTGGGATTACCTGACGGGCGGCACCGAGACGGAGACGACGCTGCGGCGCAATCGCCTCGCGCTCGACAGCATCGCGTTCCGCCCTCGTGTGCTGCGCGACGTCTCCAAGGTCGAGTCCACCTCGAGCTTCCTCGGCCGGCCAGTGCGCATCCCGGTGATGTTCGCGCCCATCGGGTCCATCGAATCGTTCACGCCGGGCGGCGGCGCCACCGCCGCGCAGGCGTCCGGGGAGTTCGGCGTGCCGCAGATGCTGTCCAACGTCTGCAACCCGGGGCTCGAGGCCGTGGCCAAGGCGGCCGACAACTTTCGCATCTTCCAGCTCTACGTCCGTGGCGACGACGGCTTCGTCGACGACTACGTCACGCGCGCGCTCGAGCACGGCTATGCCGCCTTCTGCCTGACCGTCGACACCGCGTGGTACAGCCGCCGCGAGCGTGACCTCGCGCGGCGGTTCGTGAAGCCCTGGCGCCTCCGGGCGACGGGCCACGACTACCAGGCGGCGCTGTCGTGGGACCACGTCAAGCGGTTCAAGGACCGCCACACGGTGCCGCTGATCCTGAAAGGCATCGCCACCGCCGAGGACGCCGCGCTCGCGTGTGACCACGGCGTCGACGTCGTCTACGTCTCCAACCACGGCGGCCGTCAGCTCGACCACGGCCGCGGCTCGACGGACGTGCTGCCGGAGGTCGTGAGCGCCGTCGCGGGGCGCGCGCGGATCATCGTCGACGGCGCCTTTCAGCGCGGCAGCGACGTCGTCAAGGCCATGGCGCTCGGCGCCGACCTCGTTGGCATGGGGCGTCTGCCATGCCTCGGGCTGGCCGCCGCCGGGGCCGCCGGCGCCGTCCGCGCGATGGAGCTCGTGGAAGAAGAGATCCGCATCTGTCTCGGATTGCTCGGTGTGGCGCGATACGCGGAGCTCACGCCCGCGCATCTGCATCGAGGCGCGCCCGTCGTCACACCGCCGCACGTGTTCAGCGCATTTCCGCTGCTGGACCAGGAAGGATATGAGCGATGACCATCGTGGAATCGGCACGCGGTCGCGCCGTGGTCGTGCAACCGGACGAAGGACCATCGTACTGGCAGCCGGTGCCCGCGAACGGGCACGCTGATCCGAAGCTGACGCCCGAGAAGACAGCCTTCCCGCCGCTGTCGATGGGCTTTCAGAGCATCGCGCCGGGCGGGCGCGTACGCGAGCACTCGCACGGCGACCAGGTCGAGCTGCAGATCTGCTTCCGCGGACGCGGCCATGTGCTCGTCGACGGCGTCCGCCATACGCTGGTGCCGGGCACGGCCTGCTTTCTCGGCTACGACGTCAAGCACGAGATCGTGAACGACGGCCCCGACGACCTCGTCATGATGTGGGTGATCACGCCGCACGGGCTCGAGGAGTTCTTCAAGACGATCGGGCGGCCGCGCACCGCCGGCGAGCCGGCACCCCCACCGTTTGCGCGACCGTCGGACGTGGTTACCATCGAGCGTGCGCTCGGCATGAACGACACGCGGGCCTGAGCCGTGCCCACGACGTCCATCGGGGACGCCGAGCTGTTCTACGAGGAGACGGGCGACGGCCCGCCGCTCATGCTCGTCCCCGGGCTCGGCGGCCAGGGCTCGTTCTGGATCTCGCAGGTTCCGGTCTTCTCCCGCGACTTCCGGACGGTCGTCCACGACCATCGCGGCACCGGGCGCAGCACCCACTCGCGCCTCACCTACTCGATCGAGCAGATGGCCGACGACGCGCTTCGGCTCATGGACGCGCTGAAGATCGACTCCGCGCACTTCGTCGGTCATTCCACGGGCGGCGCGATCGGCCAGGCCATCGCCCTCGACCATCCGGAGCGACTGCGGAGTCTCGTCCTGAGCGCGACGTGGGCGGGGCCCGATCCGTACTTTCGCCGGCTCTTCGAAAGCCGGCGGCAAACGCTCATCGATTCGGGAATTGAAGCCTACCTGCGCGCCTCGTCGCTGATGCAGACGACCCCGTGGTGGGTGAGCCGGAACGACGATTTCCTCACCGACCTCCACCGCGTCACCGCCGCGTCGGCCGCACCGGTCGAGATCCTCGTCAGCCGCATCGACGCCATTCTGCGGCACGACCGCCGCCGACGGCTGCTGGAGATTCGCGTGCCGACGCTCGTGATCGTCGCGCAAGACGACATGATCACGCCGCGCTTCTACTCGGACGAGCTCGCGTCGCGCATTCCGGGCGCGAAGCTCGTCGTGCTCGAAACCGGCGGTCACTATGCGCCCGCCATCAACTCCGAGCCCTACAACGCCGCCGTCGGATCCTTCCTGCGCAGTCAGTAACGCAGCGATGCTCGTCTTCGAGCGCGGGCTTCGCCCGCGCAATCGATTCCTGGGGGAGGCATCGGAGGGGGCCACCGAGGCCCCCTCCGACGCACCACCGAGGCCCCCTCCGACGTACTACAATCATTCGTCATGACCGAGCCTCACGGGCTGGCCCGCGGCCTCACGAACTACGGCGACGCCGACTTTTCGCTCTATCTGCGCCGGTCGTTCGCGAAGTCCATGGGCTACGGCAAGGAGATGCTGGCGCGTCCGGTGGTCGGCATCGCGCAATCCGCATCGGGATTCAACAACTGTCATCGCCACTTCCCGGAGCTCGTGGAGGCGGTGAAGCGCGGTGTGGTGGCCGCGGGCGGACTGCCGATCGATTTCCCGACGATCTCGCTCGGCGAGGTGTTCCTCAGCCCGACCAGCATGATGTTCCGGAATCTGATGTCGATCGACGTCGAGGAGATGATCCGCGCGCAGCCGATGGACGCGGTCGTGCTGGTGGGCGGCTGCGACAAGACGGTCCCCGCGCAGCTCATGGGCGCCGCCTCGGCCGACGTGCCGGCCATCCAGCTCGTCGCGGGGCCGATGCTGCCGATGCCCTTCGAGGGTGAGCGGCTCGGCGCGTGCACCGACTGCCGGCGGTTCTGGGCGAAGTATCGCGCCGGCGGCTTGACGCCGGCCCAGATCGAGAACATCGAAGGCAACCTCGCGACCACCGCCGGCACCTGCGCCGTCATGGGCACCGCGTCGACGATGGCGTCGATCGCGGAGACGCTCGGCATGACGCTGCCCGGCACCGCCGCCATCCCCGCCGTGCATGCCGATCGGCTGCGCGCGGCGGAGGCGAGTGGTCGTCAAGCGGTCGCGCTGGCGGCCGCGCGATTGCGCCCGAGTCAGATCATCACCGCGAAGTCCGTCGAGAACGCGTTGCGCGTGCTGCTCGCGATCGGCGGCTCGACCAATGCCATCATCCATCTCACCGCCGTGGCGGGGCGCGTCGGCGTGCCGATCCCGCTTTCGCGCCTGAACGAGCTGAGCGATACGACGCCGGTGCTGGTGGATCTGAAGCCGACCGGACAGCACTACATGTCCGATCTGCACGCGGCGGGTGGCGTCGGCGCCGTGCTGCGCGAGCTCATGCCGCTGCTGCACCTCGACTGCGTGACGGTGACCGGCCACACGCTCGGCGAGCGTCTCACCGCCGAGCCGGGCTGGGTCGATCGGGCGGTCGTGCGCCCCCTCGCCGACCCGTATCAGAAGCAGGGCGGGCTGGCGGCGCTCTTCGGGTCCCTGGCGCCGAACGGCGCGATCATCAAGCGCTCCGCTGCCGATCCGGCCCTGTTCGAGCGCGAAGGCCGCGCCGTCGTCTTCACCTCGCTCGATGACCTCGCCGCGCGCGTCGACGCCGCCGATCTCGACGTGGGGCCCGACGATTTCATGGTGTTGCAGAACGCCGGCCCCAAGAGCGGCTACGCCATGCCGGAAGCCGGCTACCTGCCGATTCCGGCGAAGCTCGCGCGCGCCGGCGTCAAGGACATGGTGCGGATCTCCGACGCGCGCATGAGCGGGACCGCGTACGGCACGATCGTCCTGCACGTGTCGCCGGAGGCGGCGGTGGGCGGGCCGCTCGCGCTCGTCCGCAATGGCGATCGCATCCGGCTCAGCGTGGCCGAGCGACGGCTCGACCTGCGCGTCGGCGATGCCGAGCTCTCGCGCCGGCGCGCCGCATGGAGAGCACCGGCCGCCCCGCCCGCCCGCGGCTACCGGAAGCTATATATGGATACGGTGACGCAGGCCGAGCACGGCTGCGACTTCGACTTCCTGACAAAGGAGCGCTCAGCGTGACACCCAAGCGGATCAGCGGCGTTCTCTCGCCCGTGGTCACTCCCTTCAAGGCGGACCTTTCGCCGGATGCCGAGCAGTTCATCAGGCAGTGCCGCTGGCTCCTGTCCCAGAACGTCGGCCTCGCCGTCTTCGGTACCAACTCGGAGGCGAACTCGCTCAGCACCGAGGAGAAGATCGAGCTGCTCGATCGCCTCATCGCGGCCGGCATCGATCCCGCGCGCATGATGCCCGGCACCGGGTGCTGCGCGCTGACGGACTCCGTGCGGCTCACACGGCACGCCGTCAAGCTCGGCTGCGGCGGTGTGCTGATGCTGCCACCGTTCTACTACAAGGGCGTCAGCGATGACGGCCTGTTCCGGAGCTTCGCCGAGGTCGTGGAGCGTGTCGGTGACGCCGGGCTGCGCGTGTACCTCTATCACATTCCACCCGTGTCGAACGTGCCGATCACGCTGCCGCTCGTCGAGCGACTGCTGAAGGCGTACCCCGGTGTCATCGCCGGCGCCAAGGACTCGTCCGGGGACTGGAACAACACGAAAGCGATGCTGGATCGCTTCGCGCCGGCCGGGTTCGACGTCTTCCCCGGTGCGGAGACCTTCCTGCTGGCCGGTATGCGTCACGGCGGCGCCGGCTGCATCAGCGCCACCGCCAACGTCAATCCGGCCGCCATTGCGCGTCTCTACGACAGCTGGCGCGCACCCGACGCCGACGCGCAGCAACAGCGGCTCGACGAGATCCGCGCCACGTTCGCGAAGTATCCGATGATTCCCGCGCTGAAGGCGGCCGTCGCGCACTGGTCGGGCATCGCCGAGTGGGCCACGGTGCGGCCGCCGCTGGTGGCGCTCACGCCCGCTCAGGCGAGCGCGCTGGTGAGCGACCTCGAGCAGCGCGGGTTCGACATGCCCGGCTTGGGCGCCTGAGCATGGCATTGGACCATCCGTGGAGCGCACCGCCGGCGGCGGCGGAGACGATCGAAGTCGCGCCCGGCATTCGATGGCTGCGGATGCCGCTGCCGTTCCAGCTCGATCACATCAACCTGTGGCTGCTCGCCGACGGGGACGGCTGGACGGCGGTCGACACGGGCGTGGCGCTGCCGCCAACGCGCGAGCGCTGGGAGCAGCTGTTCGCGCACGGCCTCGACGGCATGCCCATCCGGCGTGTGCTCGTCACACATTTCCACCCGGATCACATCGGCAACGCCGCGTGGCTCACCGAGCGCTGGAGCGCCCCGCTCTGGTGCACGCAGACCGAGTGGCTCGCCGCGGAATACGCGCTGCGCAGCCGTGACGAGGCCGATCTCGATCGCCGCGTCGTGCACTATCGCAAGCACGGCATCGCCGAGCATCATCTGATCAAGATCCGCGCGCGCGGCAACCACTACCCGGGCCTGGTGGCCGGGCTGCCGTTCGAGTTCATGCCGATCGCCGACGGCGAGACCGTGGTGATCGGCGGACGGCGGTGGCGCGTGATCACCGCGCGCGGACACTCGCCGGAGCACGCGTGTCTGTTCTCGGAGGAGGCCCGCGTGCTCGTGGCGGGGGATCAGGTGCTGCCGAAGATCACCACCAACGTGAGCGTGTGGCCGGAGCGGCCGCACGAGAATCCGCTGCGCTACTACCTCGATTCGCTGGCGCGCTTCCTCACGCTGCCGGCGGACACGCTGGTCCTGCCCTCGCACGGCCTGCCGTTCCGCGGTCTGCATCACCGGCTGTCGACGCTCGTGCAGCATCACGACGCCCGACTCGCCGAGGCGGCCGACGCGCTGATCGAGCCGAAGAGCGGCGCCGAGCTGATCCCGGTGCTCTTTCGCCGGGAGCTCGACACCCACCAGCTCGGCTTCGCCATCGGTGAGACGCTCGCTCACCTGAACTTCCTCGAGGCGGAGGGTCGCGCGGTCCGGGCTCTCGGCGGGGACGGCATCGAGCGTTTCCACAAGCCGTGATCGGTGGCATCGCACATGCAGGAGCACGGACGCGATGGCGTAAGGAACGTGGGTACCGTCGCTCCGAGGAACTGAACCTTCCACGGGTCGGCGGCTGACGGAACGAAACGCTGTTACAGCGGGCGGGGCCTCAGCCCACTCGACTCCCGGAGTGAAAGCTCCG
>DASTCJ010000079.1:0-19782 GCA_035605575.1 Candidatus Methylomirabilota bacterium | reverse complement strand
CGCCCGCCGACGCGCCCGCGCTCGCCGCCGCCATCGTCGACCTGCTGGCGTCGCCCGCGCGCGCCCGCGAGCTGGCCGACCGGGGGCAGGCGGAGGTGCTCGCCCACCATTCCCTGGACGCGACCATGCGCCGCACGGTGGCCGTGTACGAGGCGGCCCGGAAGGCGGCTACGGGCGGTTGACTATATAGGAATATTGCTATATAACGGTCGGCGTGTCAGAGGCGCCCCCGCCGTTCCCGCTCCAGACGCTGAAGGCAGAATTCTTCAAGGCCCTCGGCCATCCGACCCGCGTGCGCATCCTCGAGCGGCTGCGACATGGTCAGCAGAGTGTGCAGGAGCTGCAGCAGGCGCTCGCTCTCGACCAGTCGAGCGTCTCGCAGCACCTGGCCGTCCTGCGCGCCAAGAACGTCGTGGACACCCGCAAGGAAGGCACCACCGTCCGGTACACGGTGCGCGACGCCGCCGTCGGCGAGCTGCTCGACGTCGCACGGCGCATCTTCAGTCGGCACCTGGAAGGCAGCCGCACGATGCTGCGCGAGCTCCGACGTGAGCAGCGTGGCGGCCGGCGGCGCTGACGTGCTCCGCCAGCTCCGTCTCGCGGCCAGGACCGGGATCGTCACCGAGCCACCGGCCGGTGAGGCCGACGTGGCGCGTCTCGGGGCCGCCCTCAGCCGCGAGGTGCACGCGCGCTTTGGCCGCTCGCTCCACATCCGCCAGGTCGACGCCGGCTCGTGCAACGGCTGCGAGCTGGAGATCGGCGGGCTCACGGGGCCACATTACGATCTCGAGCGCTTCGGGCTCCACTTCGTCGCCTCGCCGCGGCACGCCGACTGCCTGCTGGTCACCGGCCCTGTCACGCGCAACATGGCGGAAGCGCTGCGGCACACGTACGACGCCACGCCTGATCCAAAGCTCGTGATCGCGGCCGGTGACTGCGCGGGCGACGGCGGCATCTTCGCCGGCTCGTACGCGGTCATCGGCGGCGTCTCCGCCATCGTGCCCGTCGACGCCACCATTCCCGGGTGTCCGCCGGCGCCGGCGGCGCTCCTCGCCGGTCTACTCGACGCCCTGGGGCGCCGGCGCTGATGCCCATGGCGGCGTACGTCGCGGCAATGGTGCTGGGCGCGACCGGCACGGCGCTCGGCATCGCCGGGATGCTCGGTCGCGCCTGGAGCGTCGAGATCGACTGGCTGGTGCCACTCGGCGGCCTCCACCTCACGATGGACCGATTCGCCGGACTGTTCGTCGCGCTCGGCGGCGCCGCCTCGCTGCCGACGTCGATCTACGCAACGGGATACGTAGGGCGCGAGCGGCGGGGCGCCGTCGCCTACGTGGTGTTCGTCGCCGCCATGCTGGTGGTGCCACTCGCGGCCAACATGATGACGTTCGCCCTCGCCTGGGAGCTGATGTCGCTCGCCTCGTACCTGCTCGTGATGAGGCAGGGAACCCCGTCCTCCGCGCACGCCGGCTGGGTCTACGCGGTGATGACGCATGCAGGCCTCGCCTGCCTACTCACGGGAATGCTGCTGCTCGGCGCTTGGACGGGCAGCAGCGGCTTCGCGGAGTGGACGACGGCGGCGCCCGCGCTCGACGTCCCCGCGCGCTCCGCCGTGTGGGCGTTGCTGGCGCTCGGCTTCCTGGCCAAGGCGGGCACGATGCCGCTGCACGTGTGGCTGCCGCTGGCACACCCGGCGGCGCCGAGCCACGTCTCGGCCCTCATGTCGGGCGTCATGATCAAGCTCGGCCTGTACGGGCTGCTGCGCGCGAGCTTCGAGTGGCTGGGCCCCGCACCGTCGTGGTGGGGCACCACGTTGCTGCTCGTGGGGGCGGCGTCGGCCGTCGGGGGCGTGCTGTACGCGCTCACCGACCGCGACCTGAAGCGGCTGCTCGCGTACTCGTCGATCGAGAACGTCGGCATCATCGTGATCGGCATCGGGGGCGCGCTGGCGTTCCGCGCCGCCGACGCCGACACGCTCGCGCTGCTGTCGCTCACGGCCGCGCTCTATCACGTGGTCAACCACGGTGCGTTCAAGAGCCTGCTCTTCATGGCCGCCGGCAGCGTCGTGCACGCGACGGGCACGCGGGACCTCGAGGCGCTCGGCGGCCTCGTCAAGCGCATGCCGTGGACGGCCGCCGCCTTCTTCGTCGGCGCCGCGTCGATCGCGGCCCTGCCGCCGCTGAACGGTTTCGTCAGCGAGTGGCTCACGTTCCAGGCGCTGCTGCAAAACGTGCAGCTGCCCGTGGCGGGCCTGAACCTCGTGTTCACGCTCGCCATCGCCGCGCTCGCGCTCACCGGCGGCCTCGCCGTCGCCTGCTTCGTGCGGGCGTACGGCATCGGCTTCCTCGCGCTGGCGCGCAGCGGCGCCGCGGAGTCGGCGCACGAGGTCGCGCTCACCATGAGGGTGGCGATGATGATGGCCGCCGTCACCTGCGTCGTGCTCGGCGTCGGCGCATCGGTCGTGGTGCGACCGCTCATCGACGTGGCCGCCACTCTCGTGCCGGCCGCGGCGCCGATCGCCATCGGCCCCGGCCTCACCCTCCAGGTGTCCAACGGCTTCGCCAGCCTGTCGACGGCGGCGGTGACCGTGGCGCTCGCCGGCGCGATCGCGGTGCCGCTCGGCGTGCTGACCGTGGTCGGCGCGCGCGTCCGGCCGCGGCGCTACGAGACGTGGGCATGCGGGCGACTGCTGCAGACGGCACGCATGGAGTACACGGCGACCGCGTTCGCCAATCCCTTCACCCGCGTCTTCGACTTCTTCTACCGGCCGGTGCGCCAGGTCGAGATCGAGGCGCATCCGGAATCGCGCTTCTTCGTGAGTCGGATGGCGTACGCGAATCCCACGCGATTCATCGTGGACGAGTGGATCTATCGGCCTCTCCACCGCGCCATGCGCGCCACCGCCCGCGGGGCCGGCGCGATCCAGTCCGGCAGCGCGAACGCCTACCTCGCTTACGTGCTCGCCGTGCTGCTGCTGCTGCTCGCCTTCGCATGATCGCCGACGTCGTCGTCGCGTTGCTGAACGTGCTCACCGTCGCGGCGGGCGCACCACTGCTCGTGGGCGCCCTGCGAACGCTCAAGGCCCGGCTCGTGGGACGTCGCGGTGCGAGCCCCTGGCAGCCGTATCGCGACCTGCGCAAGCTCTTCGGCAAGACGCCGGTGGTGTCGACGACGACGTCGTGGGTGTTTCGCGCGACGCCGTACGTCTTGCTCAGTACGATGATCGTGGCCGCTCTGGCGGCGCCGGTGCTGTCGTCCCGTCCGCCGCTCGCCTTCGCCGGGATCGTGCTCCTCATGTACCTGTTCCTCGTTGGGACGTTCTTCCTCACGCTGTCCGGTCTGGATGCGGGCAGCGCGTTCGGTGGCATGGG
Organism: Candidatus Methylomirabilota bacterium; assembly: GCA_035605575.1. GTDB lineage: Bacteria > Methylomirabilota > Methylomirabilia > Rokubacteriales > CSP1-6 > AR12. Next base: position 16,411 of record DASTCJ010000079.1, on the reverse strand, counting down.
CAGCAGCCGCGAGGTCGCGGTGGCGGCGCTCGCAGAGCCAACGGTGATCCTGGCCGTGCTCGCGCTGTCGTTGCGCGCAAGCACCACCAACCTCGGCGGCGTCGTGGAGGGGCTGGCCGCCGATCCTCTGCTCGCCGTGAATCCCGTGCATCTGATGGCCTTCGTCGCCTTCTTCATCGTGATGCTGGCGGAGACGGGGCGCATCCCCGTCGACAACCCGTCGACCCACCTCGAGCTCACCATGATCCACGAGGCGATGATCCTCGAGTACTCCGGTCGCCACCTGGCCCTCGTGGAGTGGGCGGCCTCGATGAAGCTGCTGCTGTTCCTCACCTTGCTCGCGAATTTGTTCTTCCCGTGGGGAGTGCCAGCGGTGCTGTCTCCGATGCCGCTGCTGATCGGCACGCTCGTCCTCACCGCCAAGCTCGCCGTGCTGACGGTGGCCGTCGCCGTGCTCGAGACGGCCATGGCGAAGCTCCGGCTCTTCCGCGTTCCGGAGCTCCTGGCGGGCTCGTTCGCGCTCGCCCTCCTCTCCGTCACCGCGGTGTTCCTGCTGCGATGACACGCGCCAGCACCTTCCTCGCCTTCGTCGCCCTCGGGATCACGCTGCTGCTCGTGTGGCGCCAGTCCTGGCGTGGCCGGGTGCGCCTGTACGTCGCCCAGTCGTGGGTGCTGGCAGCGTTGGCATTGACGCTCGGCATTCTCGCGAGGCGGCCAGCGCTGGTGGTCGTCGGGATCGGGTTTGCCGTGATGAAAACGTGGATCATCCCGGCCGTCCTGAGGCGGATGGCCCGCGGCAGCCCGGTGCGGCCGGTGAGCCCGGGACGCTCGGCCGGGCTACCGGTGCTCGCCGCCGGCGCGCTCGTGGTGGCGGCCTACGCGGTGATGCTGCCGATCAGCGGCGCGGTGGCGAGCGGGGTGCCGACGCGCACGGCGATTCCGCTGGCGTTCGCGGTCGGTCTCATCGGCCTGTTCCTCGCGGTCACCGCGCGCGACGCGCTCGGTCAGGTCATCGGGTTCCTCGTGTTCGAGAACGGTCTGTTCGCCCTCGCGCTGCTCGCCACCTACGGGTTGCCGGGCATCGTCGAGGTCGGCGCGTTCCTGGAGGTCCTCGTCGTCGTGCTGTTGATGGAAGGCGTGGTCGTGCAGATCCGTCGCGAGCACGACTCGCTCGACGTCGATCGCCTGCGAGAGCTGCGCGGATGATCGCCGTGCTCCTCGCGATTCCACTCGCGGGCGCCGGCCTGCTCGCCGGCATCCGCGGCCGGCTGGCCACCGCGCTCCACGCGGCGACGGTCATGGCCACCCTGGCGATCGGCCTCGCCGTCGCGGTGACCGCGGCTCGCGGCACCGAAGGCGTCGCGCTCGACGGGTTTCTCCGCGTGGACGCGCTCTCGGGCTGGATGATCGCGGTCATCGTGAGCGTCGCGGCCCTGGCCGGCGCCGAGGCGCCGCGTTACGCCGGCGACGGCGCGCACCGCGCATTTTATCCGCTGCTGCATCTGATGGTGTTCACGATGCTCCTCGCCGTGTCGACGGACGACGTCGGCGTCATGTGGGTGGCCGTGGAAGGCACCACGCTGGCCTCCGTCTTCCTCGTCAACGCCGATCGAACGCGCGCCTCGCTCGAGGCGGCCTATAAATACTTGCTCATCTGCTCGGTGGGCATCGCCATCGCGTTCTGCGGCACCGTGCTCGTGTACTACGCGGAGGTCCTGCGCCAGCAGACGGCGATCGAGCCGGCGCCGCATGCGCTGCGCTGGACGGGGCTCGTCGCGGTCGCGCCGTCACTGTCGCCGCGGGTGCTCGCGCTGGCGTTCGTGTTCGTCGTCGTCGGCTACGGCACCAAGGCCGGGCTGGCCCCGATGCACACCTGGCTGCCCGACGCGCACAGCGAGGCGCCGGCGCCCGTGAGCGCGCTGATGTCGGGCGTGCTGCTGAGCGTCGGCGTCTATGCGATCGCGCGCTTCAAGCCCGTCGTCGACGTTGCCGCCGGGCCGGGCCTCGCGACGCGGATTCTTCTCGCCCTCGGTCTGCTATCGCTGGCAGTGGCCGCGGTGTTCCTGTGGACGCCGAGCAACTACAAGCGCATGCTCGCGTACTCGAGCGTTGAGCACATGGGCCTGGTCGCGCTGGGACTCGGCTTCGGCGGTGTCCTCGGCGTCAGCGGCGCGCTGTTGCACGTGGCCAATCATGGCCTCGCAAAGTCGACGTTGTTCCTGCTGGCCGGGCGGATCCGCGCCGCCTATGGCTCCGCCGATATCGGCTCCGTGCGCGGCCTCGTCACGACGCTGCCCTTCAGCGGGCGCGCGTTCGTCGTGGCGCTGTTCGCCCTGCTCGGCCTGCCCCCCTTCGGGCTGTTCGTCAGCGAGGTGATGATCTTCGCCGCCGGATTCGGGCACGGTTATGCCTGGTTCTCGGCGGCCGCGCTGGCGCTCGTCGTGATCGGGTTCGCCGGACTGCTCCGCGCCGGTCATCGCATGCTGCTCGGCGTGAACGCCGGCGCCGCGCCGGCGCGACCGGCGTGGCCGGGAGCGATTCCCATCGTCGCCGCGCTGGCCGCGCTCGTGCTCACCGGCATCGCGTGGCCACCAGGTCTCGACGACGCGCTCGCGCTGGCCGCCAAGGCCGTCGTGCCGTGACGATGCTCGCCCTGTCGACGCTCGCCGGCGCCGCGTGCGACGCGGGGGCCGTCGACGTCATCGAAGATGCCGCGCGCCTGCGCCTCGACTGCCGCATCGCCGCCCCCGAGGTGCCGGCATTGGCCGACCGCCTCGGACGGCTCGGATTCGAGCCGCAGGTCGTGGTGGCCTCCGATACCCGCACGGATTCCGGCGACTTCACCGTGCGCTATGCCTTCGCCCCGCCGACACAGCGGCCGATGCTGACCGCCCGCATCGCGATCTCGGCCGGCACGCCGGTGTTCCCCTCGCTCGCCACGCGATCCTTCGCCGCGAGCCGGTTCGAGCGCGAGATTCACGATCTCTTCGGGCTCACGCCGAGCGACCACCCGGACCCGCGCCGGCTCGCGCTCCATCAATTCTGGCCGAGCGGCTATCATCCGCTGCGCCGCGACGTGCCGGCGCGCGCGGATTTCGTCGACGACGGCCAGCCGTTCCCCTTCCGACGCGTCGAGGGCGACGGCGTGTTCGAGATCACCGTCGGTCCCGTGCATGCCGGCATCATCGAGCCCGGCCACTTCCGGTTCTCCGTCGAGGGCGAGACGATCGTGAATCTCGAGACTCGGCTCGGTTTCGTGCACAAGGGCATCGAGAAGCTCTTCGAGACGCTGCCGCTCGCACGCGCGCACGAGCTCGCCGAGCGCATCTCGGGCGACACCGCCGTCGGCCACGCGCTCGCCTTCTGCCAGGCCCTGGAGGCGCTCGCCGAGTGTCGCGTGCCGCCCCGTGCCGGCTGGCTGCGCCTGGTCGCCCTGGAGCTCGAGCGCCTCTACAACCACGTCGGTGATGTCGGCATGATCCTGAACGACACGGGCTACGCGTTCGCGCACGCTCACTGCTTCCGCCTGCGCGAGCAGCTCCTCCGCCTCAATGCGCGGTTGAGCGGCCACCGGTTGCTTCGCGGCGCCGTGCAGCCGGGCGGCGTCGGCGACCGGCTCGCGCGCGCGCCACTCACCGAGGCCGCCGACGAGGTGGAGGCCATCGTGCGCGAGTTCGTCGACGTCGCCGCCCTCGCCCTCGACAACACGATGGTGCTCGAGCGCTTGCAAGGCACCGGCCGGCTCACGCCGCGCACCGCGCGCGAGATGCAGGTGGTCGGGCTCGTCGCGCGCGCGAGCGGCATCGACGCCGACGTGCGGCGCGATGTTCCGTTCGCCGCCTATGCGGAGACGGACATCCGGGTGGCCGGCTACGTCGAGGGCGACGTGTGGGCGCGCACGCTCGTGCGCGTGGACGAGGCGCGACAGTCGGCGGCGCTGATCCGCGCCGCCGCCCGCACCACGCCGGCCGGCGTGAGCGCGGTGCGGCTCGGCGATCTGCGGGCCGGCGCCGACGCGATCGGCCTCGTGGAGGGCTGGCGTGGCCCGATCTGGCACTGGGTCACGGCCGCCGGCCCCGCCACGCTCGCCCGCGTGAAGGTCGTGGACCCCTCGTTCCGGAACTGGCCCGCGCTCGAGTACGCGGTGCTGAACAACATCGTTCCGGATTTTCCGCTCTGCAACAAGTCCTTCAATCTCTCCTACTCCGGGAACGACCTCTAGCACGCGGGGTGCAGTAAGCCCGGCGCCGCTATGCTACGATCCCGCGCATGCTCGACGGCGTTCGCGTCCTCGACCTCTCACGTGTCATCGCCGGTCCATACTGCGCGACGCTGCTCGCCGATCTCGGCGCCGACGTGATCAAGCTCGAGCGGCCCGGTCGCGGCGACGATCTCCGCTCGTGGCGCGGGTCCGGAATGAGCGCCGCCTTCGCGGCCATCAATCGCAACAAGCGCGGCATCGCGGTCGAGCTGCAACATCCGCAGGGCGCGCGCGTAGCGTTCGCGCTCGCCCGGCGCGCCGACGTGATCGTCGAGAATTTCCTGCCGGGCGTGGCGGACCGGCTCGGGCTCGGCTACGCCGCGGTGGGCGCGGTGAATCCCGGCGTCGTCTACGCCTCCGTCACCGGATTCGGGCAGACGGGACCGTACGCCAAGCGTCCGGGCTACAACACGATCGCGCAGGGCATGAGCGGCTTGATGGGGCTCACCGGCATGCCCGGGCATCCACCGACGAAGGTTGGCGGCTCGGTGTCGGATCTGGCCGCCGCGCTCTGCGCGTTCGGCACCGTGAACGCTGCGCTCGTCCATCGCTTCCGGACGGGCGTGGGCCAGTACCTCGATGTGAATCTCGTCGCCTCCACCCTGACGCTCTTGCCGGATCCTGTCGCGCACTACTTCGACTCCGGCGTCCGGCCCAAGCGCGTGGGCAACCGGAATGCGAATCTCACGCCGGCCGAGGCCTATCCGACGAAAGACGGCATGATCCAGGTCGTGATGATGAACCCGGACCAATACGACCGCTTCTGCCGAGCACTCGGCGACGACACGCTCGCCAGCGATCTGCGCTTCGCGACCAACGACGCACGCCTGGCGAACTACGACGAGTTCCGCGCACGCGTCGAGCAGGCGCTCGCCACCGGCACCACCGCCGAGTGGCAGGAGCGCTTCGAGCGCGCACAGATCGCGGCCGGCCCCGTCTACGAGCTCGACGAGGTCTTCAGCGACCCGCAGATCAAGCACCTCGCTCTGATCGCTGAAGTCGACCAGCCCGGGTACGGCACCGCGCGCATGCTCGGCTTCCCCGTGCGCGCCTCGGCCACGCCGGCGGCGATCCGTCGACCGGCGCCGCTGCTCGGCGAGCACACGGCTGAGGTGCTGGGCGAGATCGGGGTGACCGCCGACGAGCTCGAGCGGCTCGTGGCCGCGGGCGCCGTCGCGACGGTCGAGCGCGCCGCGCAGCCACCCACCACCTAGCGCCGGGCCACCCACGGTTCGAACCGGGCTAGCAGCGGTCGCTACAATAATCGTGTGATCGTCCATGTCTTCGCGTGCGACTACGACGGCACGATCGCCGGCCACGGTCACGTCGAGGAGCGCACGGCGCAGGCCCTGGCGCGCGTGCGCGAGTCGGGCCGCAAGCTGCTTCTGGTGACCGGCCGCATGCTGCCCGATCTCCGCTCGGTGTGCCCCGACGTCGACGGGATGTTCGACGCCGTGGTGGCCGAGAACGGGGCCGTGCTCTACTTCCCGGGGTCGCGCGAGACGAAGGTGCTCGGCGATCCGCCCGAGGAGTCGCTGCTCGAGGCCTTGCGGCAACGCCGCGTGCGCCTCGACGTGGGCGCCTCCATCATCGCCACCGACGAGCCGTTCGCGGAGGCGGCGCTGGCCGCGATCCGCCAGACGGGCGTCGAGCGCACGCTGGTCTTCAACAAGGGCGCGCTCATGCTTCTGCCCGGCGGTGTCACCAAGGGCACGGGCCTGGAGGCGGCGCTGGCGGCCATGGAGCTCTCACTGCACAACACCGTCTGCATCGGCGACGCCGAGAACGACCACGTGTTTCTGGCCATGGGCGAGTGCGGGGTGGCCGTCGACAACGCCATTCCGGCGCTGAAGGAGCGCGCCGACTACGTCACCCGCGCCGCGAACGGCGAGGGCGTCGTCGAGTTCATCGACGAGCACCTCGTCAACGACTGCGCGCAGCTCATCCCGCGCCTGCCTCGCCATCGCTTGCGGATCGGCGAGACGCTCGACGGCGAGCCGGTGGCCCTGCCCGCCCACGGCACGCGGCTCTTGATCATCGGTCCCTCCGGCACCGGCAAGACGACGCTCACCGGCGCCCTCGTCGAGCGAATCGTCGAGGTGGGCCGCTCGGCGCTCCTCATCGATCCCGAGGGCGATTACCAGACGCTCGCCGATCTCGAGCGCGTCGTCGTGCTGGGGGGCACCGGCGAGCGCGCCTTGCCGACGCCGGATGAGCTCCACCAGCTGTTGCGTCGTCCGGGCAGCAGCCTCGTGCTCAACCTCAGCGCCATGACGCGCGCGGAAAAGGTCGCCTACGCGACGAAAGTGCTCGGCGTCGTCGCCGCCGTACGGTCGACGTCCGGCGTGCCGCACTGGCTGATCCTCGACGAGGCGCATCACGTGGTGCCCGCCGACGGCTCGCCGGGCGCCGAGCTCTTGCGCGCGGGCCCCGAGGCGCTCTGCATGATCACGCTGGTCGTCGAAGACCTGGCACCGGAGGCGCGCACGCTGCCAACCGCGGTGGCCTCCACCGAGCTCGCCGCCTTCGCGGCCGCGCTGAACGCGTCCCGCAACGAGGAGGCGCCGACGGCAATCCCCGGCGGCCCGCTCGAGCGCGGGGAGGCGGCGCTCGCGTGGCTCGACGACCGGCCGCGCGCGGTGCGCTTCCGCGTCGCGCAGCGGCGTGTCCAGCACCGCCGACACGTGCGAAAGTACACCGAGGGCGAGCTGCCGCCCGACCGTAGCTTCTTCTTCCGCGGCCCCGCCGGCGCGCTCAACCTGCGCGCGGCGAATCTGACGCGGTTCGTGGAGCTGGCCGACGGCGTCGACGAGGCCACGTGGGCGCATCATCTCGCGCACGGCGAGTACTCGAAGTGGGTGCGCGAGATGATCAAGGATCCCGAGCTCGCCACCCAGCTCGCCGCGCTCGAGACAGCGGGCGATTCGCCGGCCGAGTCCCGCCGCCGCGTTCTGGCCGCGATCCGCGCGCGCTACGCCGTCTGAGCCGTCCAGCGCACCTCGTCGGCCGACTTGTCGCCGCGCAGGCCGAGGAAGACGGGATGGCGAAGGCGTCCGTCGCCGGTGCGCTCCATGAAGCCGACCTGCGCCACCAGCTGCGGGTCGAGCCAGGTCACGGCGCGCTCGCGCGGCGGATCGACGAACGGGGGCGTCGGTCGCACGAGCGCGCGAAAGCGCCGGGCGAGGTCCCCCAGCGTGGCCGCCGTGAAACCGGTGCCGACTTTGCCCGCGTAGCGCAGGCGATCGCCGTCGAAGGCGCCGACGAGAATGGCGCCGAAGTGCGTGCGTGCGCCGGCCGGGGCGGTGTAACCGCCAACGACGAACTCTTCCTCGGCGCGCACCTTGACCTTTCGCCACGCCATCGACCGCTTCCCCGTCTCGTACACCGAGGTCCCGTCCTTGGCCACGATCCCCTCGAGGCCACGCTCGCGTGCAGCCTCGAAGGCGGCGAAGCCGTCGGCGGCCAGCCGGCGCGCGAGCCTGAGTGGCCCCGCCGGAGCCACCTCCTTCTGCAGGGCGGCGCGACGCTCGGTCAGCGGTCGGCGGCGCAGATCGTGGCCGCGCGCGAAGAGCAGATCGAAGACGACATATACCGGCTTGCGGGGCGTGTCGGCGCCGAACAGCTGGAAGCGCGAGACGCCGGCGGCGTCGAAAATGACGATCTCGCCATCCAGCACGAGCGTCGCCGCCGGGAGGCGCGCGATGGCGCTGGCGATGTGCGGAAAGGCGGCGGTGCGATCGATCAGGTTCCGCGTCGTCAATCGCACGCGCGCGCCGTTCTTGGTGGCCACGATCCTGATGCCGTCGTACTTCTCCTCGTAGACCCAGCCGCGCTCGTGAAACGGCGCCTCCACCAGCGTCGCCAGCATCGGGCGGACGCCGGCGGGCGGGCGCGCGCTCACGCCGGCTTGGCGGCGGAGCGGGCGGGATCGGCGCCGGCAGCCTGCTCGAGCTGCCGCGGACTGGCGCCCGCGGCGCGCGCGATGCCGGCCATCGTCCGGCGCGACACGACGGAATTCGGCCGCGCGAGCGTGAGATCGACGGTGCTCGACGCATGCGCGTCGCGGTGCTTGATGAGGAGCCACTGACGGTCGCGCATGCGGACGAGCACCCAGGAGCCCTTCAGCTTCTTGCCGTCGAGCTTCATCTTGAGATCACCCTTGGCGAGCGCCTTGTCGACGTCGGCCGTCTCGGGCGCCCACGTGCCCCGATCCCAGATCATCACGGTGCCGCCGCCGTACTCGCCTTCGGGGATCACGCCCTCGAAGTCGTTGTAGTCCATCGGGTGTGGCTCGGTCATCATGGCCAGCCGCCGGACGGTCGGATCGAGCGACGGGCCCTTGGCGACCGCCCAGGAGAGCATCACGCCTTCGTGCTCGATACGAAAGTCGTAGTGGAGGTGGCTGGCGCGATGTTTCTGGACGACGAACTCGAGCGCGCGGGCTCGCTTCTTGCCGGTCTTGCCCGGCGGTTCGGGGGTGACGTCGAAGCGCCGCTTGCGGTTGTACTCGGCGAGCCGCCCATAGCGGCTGAGATCATCGGTCGGCGCGCGGCGCGGCATGAAACGATTGTACCGTCACTGCTGCACGCGCGCGACGAAGCGCCGCATGTCGCCCCGCGCGCCGCGGCCGGCATCGTCGATGGTGAACCCCGCACGTGCGACCGCCGCCTCCGTGTCGCGATTCCAGCGGCACCCGCCCGTGACGCGGGTCCACAGCGGCTGCCAGCGGTCTTGCGCGCGCGCCTTCCATGCCCGGCTGGCGCGGACGTGCTCGAGCATGCGCAGCGCGCCGTCGGACCGGAGGACACGCCGGACCTCGGTGAGGCCGCGCGAGACGTCCGGCACGCTGCAGAACACGAGCGCGCTCACGACAGTGTCGAACGTCCCCGCGCGAAACGGCAGCGCCTCGGCGTCCGCCTGCACGAGCGGCACGCCGGCGCGCCGCCGGCGCGCCCGCGCCAGCGACGCCGCCGAGACGTCGACACCGACCACGCGCGCCCCCGGCCGATACAGCGGCAGGTTTCGACCCGTGCCGCAGCCGATGTCGAGGATCGCGCCGGAGGCGCCGTCGACGACCCAGCGGCGCCAGCGGCCGAGACCCAGACGCTCGCACACCGCGCAGCACGCGTCGTAGAGCCACGGGATCTGCTCGACGCCGCGCATGGCAGTATCCTAGCGCCGTGCCGACACGCCTGCTGCAGGTCGACGCCTTCGCCGAGGCGCCCTTCACCGGCAACCCGGCGGCCGTCTGTCTGCTCGATCGCGCGCGACCTGCCGAATGGATGCAGGCCCTGGCCGCCGAGCTCAACCAGCCAGCCACGGTATTCGTCGCCGGGAAAGCGGCTGGCTTCGCCGTGCGCTGGTTCTCACCGACGGCCGAGCTGACGCTCTGCGGTCACGGGACCCTCGCCGCCGCGCACGCCCTGTGGGACACGGCGCGGCTGTCGCGCGCGGCCGGCGCGCGCTTCACCACGCGGAGCGGCGTCTTGGCGGCGACGTGGCGCGACGGCTGGATCGCCATCGACCTGCCCGCCGAGATTGCGCGGGCGGCATCGCCGCCGATCGGTTTGCTCGAGGCGCTCGGCGCGAAAGCACGGTGGGTCGGACGCAACCGCCTCGATTACGTCGTCGAGCTCGACGACGAGGCGGCGGTGCGCGCGCTCGCGCCGGACTTCGGCGCGCTCGCCACCTTCGACACGCGTGGCGTGATCGTGACCGCCCGGGCGGCGAGCCCCGGCGCGGATTTCGTCTCGCGGTTCTTCGCGCCGCGCGCCGGCATTCCCGAGGACGCCGTCACCGGCTCCGCGCACTGCTGCCTGGCTCCGCTGTGGGCCTCACGACTCGGCACGTCGGCGCTCACCGGGCGGCAGCTCTCGGCACGCGGCGGTGTCGTTCGTGCGAGCGTCGAGGCCGATCGGGTCGTCCTGTCGGGCCAGGCGCTGACGGTGCTGCGGGGTGAGGTGCATTGACGGTCAGCGCAGGTGATAGAGCAGCAGATAGACGACGACACCGGTCACGGAGACGTAGAGCCATACGGGCAGCGTCAGCCGCGCGATGCGCACGTGGCGAGCGAAATCACCCGAGAGCGCGCGGTAGGCGGTGGTCAGCACGAACGGCACCATGGCCGCCGCCAACAGGATGTGCGAGACGAGGATCGGAAAGTACACCCATCGGATCCAGCCCCGGCCCATGAACGGGCGTGACCCGGCCAGGTAGTGGTAGCTCACGTAGGACACCAGAAACAGCGTCGAGATACCACACGCCGCCAGCATGCACGCGCGATGGAGCTCGATACGCCGGCGCCGGATCGCCATCCACCCCAACGTGAGCAGCGTCGCGCTCGTAGCGTTCAGCGCGGCGTTGACCGCCGGCAGCGCGGCGACTTCGGCGCTCCACGCGCGGCCCGGCTGGTGCGCGAGCAACAGCGCGCCCACCACGAAGACGATGGCAAAAGACAGCACACCGATGATGGAGATGGCGACGCGATCGCCCATGACCCGCCCATCATAAGCCGGAGCGTTCCCGGCGGCCGACGCCGCGCGAACGTCAGCCGCGCCAGATCAGCGGCGAGATCAGCACGACGACAGCGCCCGCAAGGAGCGTGAGCGGCGCGCCGACGCGCACGAAGTCGGCGAATCGGTAGCCGCCGGGGCCGTAGATCAGCAGGTTTCCGTGGTGGCCGATCGGCGTGAGGAACGCCACCACCGAGGCCATGGCGACCGTGACCACGTACGGCTCCGGTGGTCGGTCGAGCGCCTGCGCCAGGGCGACCGCCACCGGCGCGAAGAGCGCCGTGGTCGCCGAGTCGGACATGAACTGCGTGACGACGGACACGACCGCGAACAGCACGAACAAGACGAGCGGCTGACTCCAGTCCTGCACGAGGCGCTGCAGCCAGTGCGCCACCGTGTCGGCGGCACCGCACGACTTCATCGCAAAGCCGAGCGGAATGGCGCCGGCAATGAAGACATAGATCCGCGCGTCGATGGCGCGGTACGCCTGGCCGCCGGTGAGGCAGCCGGTCAGCACCATGGCCGCCGCGCCCGCGAGACCGGCGATCTCGAGCGGCAACACGTTGAAGGCGGCGGCCAGGATGGTCAGGAGCATGATGGTGGCCGCCAGCGGAGCTTTCCGGCGCAGCCGCCCTTCGCCGTGGAACGGCACGATCATCAGGATGCCGGGCGCGGCAGCCACGCGCGCCAGTGCCTCATCGTCGCCCTGAAGCACCAGCACGTCGCCCCCGCGCAGCCGCGTGCGCGACAGCTCGTCCTCGAGCCAACCATCTTGCCGCCAGAGACCGACGACGATGGCGCCGTAGCGCCGGCGAAAGTCGACGTCGGCGAGCGTGCGCCGCGCGAGGTCCGAGCCGGGCGCCACGACCGCCTGCACCAGACGCGCGGCGGGGTCGTCATCGTCTTTGTGACCGGCGCCGTTGTCGGGTTGGTACTGCGCGACCGGGTGGAGCTCGACACCGGCCTCCTTGCGGATGGCGGCGATGGCCTCCGGCGTCGTGCGCACGAGCAACACGTCGCCGCTCGCGAGCCGGACCTCCGGCAGCGTGCCACGTACTCGCCGGCCGCCTCGCATCACGCCAATGACGTCGACGTCATACGTTCCGTCCTCCTCGATCTCCTGCACGGTCTTGTCCCGAAACGGTGAGTCCTCCAGCACCGTCAGCTCGGTGAAGTACTCGTCCAGCCTGAAGCGGTCCTCGGCCGAGGCAGCGCCCTGGCGCTCCGGCAGCAAGAGCTTGCCCGCCGCGAGCACGAAGACCGTGCCGAGCGCCGACAGCGCGAGCCCGATCGGCGCGATGGAGAAGAGCCCGAGTCCGGGCCGTCCGGCTTGCTGCAGGGCTGCGGCCGCGATGAGGAACGCCGGGGCGCCAATGATGGTGATCGTCGTGCCGAGCGACGCGGCGAACGAGAGCGGCATCAGCAGGGTGGAGGCGGCAATCCGCTTGTCGCGGGCGAGATCGAGCGTCACCGGCAGCATCACCGCGGTGGTGGTGAGGTGATGCGTGAACGCCGAGAGCACGGCCACCGACGGCATGATGACGGCGATGGCGCGCGCCCAGCTGTCGCCGGCCCAGCGGCCGATCAGACGCCCGAGTCGCTCGGCGACACCCGTGTGATGGAGCGCCGCGCTCAGCACGAAGATCGCGGCCACCACGATGGCCGGCTCGCTGCCGAAGCCGGAGAGGGCTTGCGCCGGCTCCAAGAGGCCGGTCACGGCCAGCGCGACAACGATGAGCAGCGCCACCAGGTCGTTCCGGAGCTTTTCCGTGATGAGCAGGACGAACGCCGCGAGGACAATCGCGAAGAAGAGCAGCTGCGGCGTCGGCAGGCCACCCACGGATGGTTTATCAAGCACGCCCCGTGCCATTGCGCCGGGACGGACGGGAGTTTTCTTTGACACACCGGAGGCCGGCCACCTAGAATTTTCCTGCCGTTGAGCCTCATGAACGTCAATGTCGAGCAACTCGATCGTCAGCTCGCCGGCCTCACCGGACGCTTCGCCGATCTGGGCGCGAAGCTGTCCGAAGCTGCGCGCGAGCTTCAGGATGGCGGCGCGCCGCCGTCCGAGTCGCTCGTCGAGCAGCTCACCGAGCTCCGCACGCAGTCCATGCAGCTGTGCGGCGACGTCGCGGCCGCCGCCCAGGCCGTCGGCGTGGCCATCCCGCCGAAGGTGGACACGGTCGACAGCCTCGAGCCACTGCTGCGGGATATCGCGGCCGCGCTGGAGACGAAGCGCCGACAGGCGGCCCTCGAGCAGGCGCGGACAGCGGTGATCGAAGTCCTCGACGTGGTGCTCGGCGTTCGGCACCTCGACGAGGAGCAGTTCCCGCCGCTCGTGGAGTGCCAGAGACAGGCGCGTGATCTCCACGCCGCCGTGGTGGCGCTCAACGAGACGAATCTTCACCAGGCACAGGAGCTGACGACTCGCGTGCGCGCGTTCTCGGATTTCCTGACGATGCTCGAGGGTAGCGATCGCGTGGACGACGAGCGATTCGCCGGGCTCGAGACGAGCGTGTCGGCGGCGTTCGGTCGATCGCTCGCCGTCGCCGCTGCGCGCGGGCGCCTGCTTCGTCCTGGTCAAACACCGCCGCCGGCCCCGGCTCCCGCCCCGCCGCCCGCGCCGGTCCTCGAGACACCCCCCGTGGTGACTCCACCGCGGGAAGTGCCTCCCGCCCCGGTCGTTGCCGCCGCCCCGCCGCCCGTGGCGCCGCCGGCACCCGTCGCGCCACCGCCGAGTCCCGCCGTCCCACCGCCGCCGCCCTCGCCGCCCGTCGTCGAGCGCGCACCCGAGCCCCGCACCAGCAAGCCCAAAGCCGAGCCCGTGGCGCCGGCCGCCTCGGCCAGCGACGCCTCGTTCGACGAGAGCGCGCAGTGGTGGCTGGCGGCCTGGGCGCGCTGGTCGGGCTGGCGCGGGACGACCTTCGCTGACGCCGTCCGCGAAGAGCTTGCGAAGTACTCCTATCTGCTGTCCGTGCCCATGCAGAAGAGCCACGAGTACGAGGACGGCCTGCTCGCGTACGGGTACTCCATCCTGGTGGACCATGTGGAGAAGCAGAATCCGGGCTGCGTCGGCAACGCGCTCAATCGTCTGAAGACGGCCGCGGGCACGTCGGTCGGCGCGCAGATCTTCGACTACCTGCTGACCGACGGACGTCTCGCCGAGACCTATCCCGAGTTCATCAAGAACGTGATGCTGGCCGCGCTCCCCGACGCCGGCCCCTGGGTCGACGCGCGGATCGTCCACACCAAGGACGACACGCGAATCTTTCGACGACCGACGGCGCGCCTCGGCGACAGCGAGCAGAAGCCGCAGCGTCTGCTCGCCGACAAGGACCGCTTCACCGAGCACACGTTCTCGTTCACGCTCTCACCGCTCACCACGCGTTTCATCCATCTGTCGCCGGAGCTCAAGGACGCGCATGGACTCGAGGTGCGAATCAAGGCCGACGGCGCGCCCGCTCAGAGCGGCTGGGTGGTGACGGTGCCTCAACCCCATCGAACGTCGGCGAAGACGGAGGCGCGAGCGCTCAGCGCCGACGGGACCCCCGTACCCGGGATCGGACGCGATCTCATCGCCGTGTGGGTCGCGGTCTTCAACCCTCAGCCACGCGTCGAGGGAAAGTACGAGCTGGTGCTGACGCTGCGGAAAGATACGAAGGGGATGAAGAAGTAGCTAGTCCTGCGGAGCCGGCGCGGCGGGCGCGGCGGCCGGAGTACCCGAGGCGGCCGTGCGGGCAAACGGGCTCTTGGTGACGCCGAGCTTCTGCGCGATCTGGTTCGTGGACTGGAACGTCTCGAGCAGTCGCGCGAAGGCCTGAGCGGCCTCTTCCTTCTCCTGCTTGAGCACTTCGTTCTGATTCTGGAGCTCGGTGAGCTGGCTCTGGATGTCGCCATGCGCCTTCTCCCGCTCACCCGAGACGTCACGAAGCCCGGAGATCTCTTTGCGGAGCTCGTGCAGCTCCTTGCGCAGCACCTCGGTCTCGCGCTCGGAGTGCTGCAGCTTGGCGCTCACCCGGTGGCTCGACTCGACGAGCACCGCGAGAACCGAGAGGACTTCTCGGCTCTCGTCCATCCACCGGATCAGCCGCTCGCGGGCTTGGGCGCCGGCCGATTCGTCCATTGTCGATGAATCTAGCACCCGAGGCAGTCGGACTGGAAATTTTAGCCATCGATGATACTTTTGGGCGGCCATGCCGGCGCCAGCTTGCAACATCGGCTCGAGCGGGCAACGCCGACGCTACATGATCGGCGGTGTCGCCCTGCTGGCCGGCATCGTGCTGGCGGCTGTGCTCATCATCTCCGGCGCCCCGCAGGGGGCCCGCCTGCTCGTCTTCGTCCCCTTCGCGCTGGGCGCGCTCGGCATCTTCCAGGCACGGGGTCAAACCTGAGTACGGCTGGCCGCGCGCGGTGCGCGCGAGACCGAGCACGGCGTGGAGCCGGTCACCGACCCGTGGCTCCGGGGCCAGCTGAAGCGTCAGGCCCGGAGCATCCTCGTGCACTCGCTTCTCGCCGCCACCGTGCTCACGGCTCTCACGCTGCTCCTGCCCGCCCGCGCGGCCTGAGCACTCGACGCAGCATCACGGCGCGCGAAGGCCGGATATCGGCGTCGAGGAGCGTTCGCATCTGGGCGAGGGCCACGCGGTTGGCGCGCGCGTCGAGCGACGCGACGCCGTCGCTCGGGACCACCACGCGGAAATCACGCAGGTACGCGTCGCTCGCGGTGAACAGCACGCAGCGGTCGGCGGTGAAGCCGCCGATCACGAGCGTGCGGGTCTTCAGGTATCGCAGGAGCAGGTCCAGCGTCGTGGAGAAGAACGCCGAGTGCTTCGGCTTGAGCACGACGTAGTCGCTCGGGTCCGGTCGCAGGCGTTCGGCGATGGGACGACCGCGCACGTCCTCACCGAGCACGCGTGCGAGCAGTGCGGAGAAATCCGAGCGCCAGCGCCCGAAGTTGTCGTTGGCGTAGATCACCGGCACGCCCGCCCGCCGCGCGCGCGCGGCGAGCGCGGCCAGGCGGTCGGCAGCGGCCAGCGCGCGCGCGAGCAGGCGCTCGCCGCCCTCGAACTCCAGATCGTTGATGACGTCGATCAGGAGCAGGGCGACGTCCGACTCGTCGGGCACGTTGCCGTGCAGGTCCTGGTTGCGCGCCGGCGGCATTCCACGGCCTCGAACGTGCAACGCCCGTACCGTGGATCGCGGGATGAGGCGGGTGAAAAGCCGGCTATACTCAGGGAACGTCCCCGTCCGACAGACGAAAGGAGCCAGGTCATGTCCGTGAAGCTGTTCGTGGGTGGTCTTTCATTCTCCACCTCGACCGAAGGGTTGCGCGCCGCATTCGCGCGCTTCGGCGCCGTTGATTCGGCGGCGGTCATGACCGATCGCGAGACAGGGCGTTCCCGGGGCTTTGGTTTCGTCGAGATGGCGACCACCGAGGAGGCAGAGCGGGCGATCTCCTCGCTGAACGGCTCCCAGCTGGATGGCCGGATGATCCGTGTCGACAAGGCGACGCCCCGCGGAGCCGGCGGTCCCCGCCCCCCGCGTCCCGCGGGCGGGCCGCGGCCGTATGGCGACCGCCCGCAGGGTGGCGGCTTCGGGGGACCACGGTTCGGAGCCGGCGCGGGAGGCGGCGGCGGCT
>DASTCJ010000182.1:0-2604 GCA_035605575.1 Candidatus Methylomirabilota bacterium | reverse complement strand
GAGGCCCTGCTGCATGGCGACTGAATCAATCAGCGCCTGGAAGCGCTCGCTCAGCTGCAGGGTCACCTGCCCGCCGTCGTCGGTCGCCTCCACGGCGGCGGGGATCTCCTGCCACGCCACGATCTCCCAGCGCGCCATCTCACGCGCCGTGTCCTCGATGAGCTTGGCCGCGATCACACCGTCAGGCATCGCCGTCACGGGCGCCGGAAGGCGCGGCCGATGTAGTCCATGAATCGCGCTTCGATCTCGGCCACGACGGCCTCGCCGACGTCGCGCGCCGTACCCGGCCGGTCGCCGCCCGGCAGCTTCTGCCACTGCTCGAGATAGGCGTCGGAGCCTTCCAGACCCTGCTGCATGGCGACGGAGTCGATGAGGGCCTGGAAGCGCTCGCTCAGCTGGAGCGTCACCTGCCCGCCCTCGTCGGTCGCCTCGACAGCGGCGGGGATGTCCTGCCAGGCCACGATCTCCCAGCGCGCCATCGTCAGACGCCGCCCATGAATTGCGCCAGCAGCGACACACGGTCGCCCGCCTTCAATGGTGAGTCGAGCGTGTGGTCGATGCCGAGCACGGCGTCGTTCACCAAGATCTCGATGTGCTCGCCGAGGTTGCCGGCGTGCCAGAGCGCCGCGTCGAGCTCCGGAAAGCGCACGCTGAGCGCCTTCAAGATCGAGCGGACGGTCGACGAGGGTGAGACGGGCTCCTCGAACACCCGGCGCGTGGCAC
Source organism: Candidatus Methylomirabilota bacterium (assembly GCA_035605575.1). GTDB lineage: Bacteria > Methylomirabilota > Methylomirabilia > Rokubacteriales > CSP1-6 > AR12. The sequence continues at coordinate 1,881 of DASTCJ010000182.1, read as the reverse complement.
CGTCACCGCCGATGAACCGCGTCGGCCAGCCGACGATCTCCACGGAAACCGCCGGTGGCGTGATGTCAGCGCTCGCTACGCCGCGGCCGCGTGTCCTTGGCGTCCTTATCGTCGAGGAACGCGCTCTTCGTGCGCAGCCGCTTGGCGAGCTCGTCGTACGATGAGGTGCGGATGATGCGATCGAACTGGGAGCGATAGTTGCCGACGAGGCTGATGTTCTCGATCACGATGTCGTAGATCTGCCAGCGGCCGGTGCGATTGATCATCCGCGCCTCCACCGGCACCTCGGTCCCCTGCTTGGTGATGATTTTGCCGCGCACGACGGCGTGGTCGCCGTCGACCTTCTCGTCGATGAAGCGCAGCTTCTCGCCCCCGAAGAGATCGATCTTGCTGATGTACGTTCGCTCGAGCAGATCGGCGAAGAGCTGGACGAACTCCTCGCGTTCCTGCGGCGAGCGCTGCTGCCAGTGCGGACCGAGCGCGCGCCGCGCCGTCTCCTGCACGTCGAAGACGTCGATGGCGATCTTCCGAACCGCCGCCCGGCGCTCGGCCTTCCGGTCCTCGACCTTCAGGCTCGGGTCCTCGAGGACCTTGACCACCGCGTCGGTGTAGTCGCGAACCGTGTCCGTTGGTACGCCGGCAGTGGCGTACGATGCGCTGCCGAGCACCAGCGCGGCGGCCACGGCTGCGAGGGCGACCGTCTGCCTCATGTGCTCACTCCTTCTCTCAGCAAGTATACCGTGTGCCGAGCGGACGGGTTCCGGCGCCGGCGACGACGCAGCGTGCGCGCTTATCGGACGACGGTCTTGAGGTGGGTGAGGACTTCCTGCTCGAATTGATCGAGGCTCTGGCCGAACGTCTCGCGGAAGTTGGCGTGGCGGTCCTGCCGGCGCTCGAACGAGCGGAAGTAGGAGACGACCCGATCGAACCCGTCGCGTGTGATCAGGTAATCGGCCATGAGGAAGGCGAGCTGGTACGTCGGCAGCGAGCCTTCCTTCAGGTGGCGCACGGTGAACCCGCGCGGGTTGCCGAGCGTCTCGAGGTCGAGCCGCGCCGCCACGAGCGCCGCGTGGTTGCGGATGCCCGCCGTCGCCAGCGCGCGGCGCGCGGCAATCGTGTCGAGCGACAGCCGCTCGAGCGCCGTGAAGGCGACGTACTCCGCCATGCCCTCGGCAAGCCACTGCTCGGCGCGCCCTTCACCACCGGCCATCTCGATCTGCGAGACGTGCGCCAGCTCGTGCGCGATCAGCCGCAGCCACTCGCGGCCGCGCGCCTGCCCGGCGTCGTCGTTGAGCAGGAGCTGACGCCGCTTGCCGATGCCCACGGCGAACTCGCTGAGCTCGGCCGCGCGCACCGGCGTGACCTGCGCGTCCTGAATGAGACCTTGCTCGAAAATCTGCCGGCCCGAATAGACGTAGACGGTGAAGCTCGGCGGCATGGGCAACCCGAGATCGCGCACGAGGATCGCCGCCAGCCCGCGCACCGCTCGCTCGTGACTCGTGAGCATGCTGGCATCGCGGGGCGCCACGAGATTGCCGGAGTCGAGTTGAAACGGAAGAACGAGGCGACCGCTTCCACAGCCAGCTACCACCACCAGCGCGGCCAGCAACGCAAAGCCGATCAGGCGCTGGGAAATCCGTTTCATACTTGCGCGGCATTCTCACACGCACTCCCACGAATTCAGAAGAAATTTTCAATACTTCTAGTGTGAAACTTACAATCGGTCAGGCGGCCTGGCGAGCGGCGGCCGGCATCTGTACGAGCTCGGTCAGGCGGAGAGCGTTGCGGATGGCGGCCGCCCGGCCGTCAGTGTTGGAGTACACGAAGACGTCCTTGCCCTCGGCGGCCCACCCCCGCACCCGGGCCGCGTCCTTCCGCAGC
>DASTCJ010000174.1:0-2466 GCA_035605575.1 Candidatus Methylomirabilota bacterium | reverse complement strand
CCACGGCGCCGTGGTCGGTCGGAGCAGGATGGAGCATCGACCGCCGCACGGCACACACCGGGTCGCGCAGCCTCAGACGCGAGGCCGGTGCGTCGTCGGCGAAGGCGCGGTCGGTCCACCGAGGAGCGTCGTCGCCGACAGCACCGCTGACAGGAGACCATTCGCGGCGACGCCCACCGCAAGCGCGAGCGCAGCGGTTAGCCGACGCGGCATCCGTTCCTGCTGCGCCTCCGTGTACGGCTTACATTTCATGGGCGGTTCGCACGGCCGCGCTCGCGGCAAGCGGTGAGCCAAACCGGCGTCAGCGCGGAAGTCGGCGTGAAACGGGCCTTGGAAGATCTACCTTCAGCGGCCGCGTGGCGCTCATCTGACACCTGACGCTCTGATGCCGACACTGTCGACAGCGCAGCGGACACTGCCGCAGGTCTGGTACAGGAATTGCCGTACCGAGCACGCTCGACCTCAGAGCGCCGAGCGAGTGTCAGATTGGTCGTTTACCGCACGCGCGCTCGCTACCGCTCGCCGATCTTGCCGATCGGGTCGATGAGGTCCCGCGCGCAGGCATCGTGGTGCTCGACATCGACGCGTGGCGAGGCCGGGGCTACGCGCTCGAGCGCTCAGGCACCGGCGCGGCTACCGCGGGATGACGAGCCGCGCGAGCTCCGCGAACGATCGCACGACGACGTCCGCGCCGTCGGGCGGCGCCCCATCAGGCGCGTAGAGGACCGTCCGCATCCCCACGGCGCGCGCGCCGGCGATGTCGGAGGCGAGGCTGTCGCCGACCATCGCGGCCTCGTGCGGCGCGAGCCGTAGCCGGCGTAGCGCGATCTGAAAGAGCGGGGCCTCTGGCTTACCGACCACCACCGGCTTCACGCCCGCCGCCGCCGCCACCGCCGCCACCAGAGCGCCGCATCCTGGCAAGAAGTCGCCATCCTCGAGCGGCAGCCGCGGGTCGACATTCGGCGTCACCAGTGGAGCGCCGGCAGCGGCAGCACGACTGGCGGCCGTGAGCCGCTCGTACGTCAAATCGAAGTCGTTTCCGATGGCGACGACGGTCGCCTCGCGCCAGGCGTGGACGTCCACCAGCTCGTGCCCGGCGGCCTTCACCACGGCCGCCAGCTCGGGCGCGCCGATCACGAGCACCCGTGAAGGCCCGTAGCGCTCGGCGATCACGGTCCCGAGGATCTCGAGCGGAGTCAGCGCGTGCTCGGCCGGCGTGACGCCGAGCCGCCGCAGCTTCGCGCAGATGTCGGCGCCGGTGGCGCGCGAGTTGTTGGTCAGGTACGCGACGCCGCGTCCAGCCTGGTGGAGCAGCCGCAGCGTCTCGGCGGCGCCCGGATTGAGTCGCTCGCCCTGCCACACGCAGCCGTCGAGATCGAAGACGAAGCCGGCGAGGGCGGCCAGCACTACTCGGCGGTGCGCTTGAAATCGGCGATGGCGTCCGCGTAGACCTGCTCGGTGCGCTCCGCCACCGACGCCCAGCTGAATTTCGCCTCGACGCGCGCACGACCAGCCGTGCCCATGCGCGCGCCGAGCTCCGGGCTCTTGAGCACCCGCGTCAGTGCGTCGGCGAGGACATCCGGCTGGGCGGGCGGCACCAGCACACCGGTCTTGCCGTCCTCGACCACCTCCACGATGCCGCCCACGGCCGAGGCCACCACCGGCGTCTCGCATGCCATCGCCTCGAGGTTGATGAGGCCGAACGGCTCATACACGGACGGACAACAGAAGACGGCGGCGTGACTGTACAGCTGGCAGACGACCTCGTGCTTCACCATCTCGTTGATCCAGAGCACGTTCGACTGCGTGGCCACCGCCTTGCCAAGCCGCTGCTCGATCTCCGGCGTGTCGGGCGCCGACGCGCACAGCACGACCTGAACGCCGGAGGGAAGACGCTTGGCGGCCTCGAGGAGATGGAAGATGCCTTTCTGATCGGTGATGCGACCGACGAACAGGACGTAAGGCGCCTTGATGCCCAGCCGGTCCAGATGCTCGCGCCGCTCGGTCCGGCGGAACTTCTCCGGATCGATCCCGTTGTGGATCACGACGACGCGTCCGGGCTCGCAGTCGAAGTGCTCGAGAATGTCGTCACGCATCCTGGCCGAGACCGCGATGACGCGGTCCGCGGCCTGGACGGCCGTCTTCTCGATCCACGTCGAGAGAAGATAGCCGCTGCCGAGCTGATCGGCCTTCCACGGCCGGAGCGGCTCCATGCTGTGAAGCGTGACGATCAGCGGGATGCGGTAGAGCGTTCGGATCCACAGCCCGCCCATGTCCGCGTACCAGGTGTGCGCGTGCACGACGTCGGCATCGACGCCGTCGCGCGCCATGGCCAGTCCGATGGACAGTGTCTCGAGCGCCGGCGCAAAGCGCGGCCCATCCGCGCCGGCTTTGAGCCGCTCCCACGACGTATAGCCGCGCACCGTGATGCCGTCGCCGCTCGGCGGCCGCTCGCCGAAGCAGCGA
>DASTCJ010000103.1:0-20603 GCA_035605575.1 Candidatus Methylomirabilota bacterium | reverse complement strand
GCTCCTGCTCCATCGTGCGGCCGGTGAAGTCCAGCCACGGCTTGTTGAAGAACGTGCATCCGTTGTCCACCCCGGACATCCAGATGAGCACGGGCGCCGAATCGGCGACGGTCCTGAACCGCGATTCGCTCTCGCGCAGACGATTCTCCGCGAGCTTGCGCTCGGTGATGTCCACCGACGCGCCGCTCATCCGCCCGTCGTCGACGTGACCGCGCGCCACGATCCACCGCGGGCTCGCGTCCGTGTGCGCGACGCGAAACTCGACGGCAAGCACGCCGCCCGCCTTGATGGCGCCATCGAAGACCTCGCCGACGCGCTCACGATCGTCGGGGTGCGCCACCGTCAGCAGGCGCTCGTAGGTGAGCTCGTCCGACGGCGCGAACTGATAGAGCTCTCGCAGTCGCGCGGTCGCCCAGACGCGGCCGGTGGCGAGATCGACGCTCCACAGACCGGCGCCGGCCGAATCGGCCGCCAGGTGCATGCGCTGCTCGCTGGCGTTCAACGCCCTGGCCACGCGGCGGCGCTTCACGAGGTTGACTGCCAGCAAGCCGATCAATCCCGCTTGCAGGACCACGATGCACGCGCCGGCCACGAACCACCAGCGGTAACGCTCCCAGACCGTGGGCCGTCGGAACGAGATGATGCTGCCCGCGGGCAGGCGCGACTCGGGGATCTTCCAGCGCTGAAGCTCCCGCCAGTCGTATCGCGGTCCCAGTGGCGGGATGATTTTCGGCGGGAACTTCGAGATGGGCTCGCCATCCAGGACCCGGATGGCGATGCGCGCCGCCTCGGCGCCCTCGAGCTCCGCAGGGTACAGCCGGCCGCCGACGATTCCGAGGCCGAGCTGGTGGTCGAAGAGGCTGCTGATCGGAGCACTGGCGACCGCATGCAGGCGCTGCAGCGCCTCGTCCTGGTTGTGCGTCACCCCGGAGGCGTCGCGCAGGAGCAGCGCGAGCAGGATGAAGGAGTTCGGCGGGAGCGTGGCCGCCCGCTCGAGCATCTGATCGAACGTCAGGTCGCTGAACCAGACGAACTTCACGCGGCCGCTGAACGGCTCGAACGCCCGGGCGAACTCTTTCCTCCAGTATTGCTCGAGCGGCGAGGCGCCGATCACGACAGCGATCGTCTCGGTCTCCGGCACGAGCTGCAGCATGTCGTCGACGAGGCCGGCGAGGTCGAAGCTCTCGCCAACGAACGTCGCGTTCTGCAATACGCCGGGAGGCAGCGTGCGGCGATCCATTCCCGCGTAGATGACGGGCGTCCGCGGGAAGAGGCGGTCTCGATTCCTGTTCACGAACCGGCCGGCCGGAGATCCGATGGGGACCACCAGGTCGGGCTGCCACTTCGCCAGACGCTTCAGGAGGAACTGGACGAACGGCTCCTCCATGTCCGGCTGCGCATAGCGCGCCATGTCGAGCGAGACCTCGTCGAGATCGACACGGCGGCCGAGCTCCTTCGTCAGCGTGGTCTCGAACGCCGTGGAATGGGTCGTGAAGGGGGGCGCCGTGCTGCCGAACGAGTGGACCACCAGCACACGCTTCGCCTCGGTGGCCGCCGTCGCGCTCGCCGTCACTGCGACGAGCATCAGTCCGATCGAGACTCCCGCCAACAGGGCGAGCGGACATCGGGACCGACGGCTCCGGGGGGCGCTCACTGACCGTGCGAGGCCCGGGGCCGTCGGCTCACCACTATCGCGACGGGGCCGGCAACGCCGCCGGTGCGGCTTCGACGGATGCCCGCCGCGCACGCTTGGCGGCCTGGAGTGCCTCGCTGTCCATCATCTTCACGTTGAAGCCTGCGTGCGCCAGCGAGAAGCTCACGCCCTGGCTCGTCGCGGTCCACACCATCTTGACGTCCTTCTGGTTTTGCATCGCGGCCGCGCCGCCACCGCCGCCCAGCGCTCCCGCGGCGACCGCGGCCACGAACGTTCCCTCGAAGTCCTCCACATTCGTCAGATTGTACACTTCGCCCTTCGCGATGAGCTTGGACACGCCGACGTCGACGAGGCTGAAGCCGTTCACGGTGAACGGATAGATCTGCCCGCGATACTCCAGCGTTCCCTTCCCCCACGACACACCCACTCCGGCCGCGACCGACATGGTTTCGATCGAGACCTTGGCCGTGGTGTCCTCGGCGGCCGGCGTCGGGACTGCGCCAAAGAGCAGGGCGACGACGGCGACGAGCGCGCACACGATCGATACGTTTCTCTTCATCTCGGACCTCCTCGGGTCGTAATCCGCCGCTGTGCGGCCCGATGAGCATCGTCGAGCGACGTATCAGCGAACAATCCGGCGTTCGTCGGGGAGGCGTGGGACCGGAGACGTACGAAGACTTCCCGCAGGCACCTCGGTCACGGGGCTACCGGCGCAGGCAGGCCGGCGCGGATCCGTTGCGAGAAATCCGGGGCCTGATCGGCGGCCTGCGCGGCGGCGTTGATGTGCGATCGCCGCTTCAGCTCCTCGAACGGCAGCGCGCCATCGAGCCGGCCAGCCTCGTAGATGTACTCCGGGGCGTAACCGCTCAGGAGAATCTTCCACGAGAACGGCACGTGACCGGGATTGACGCGGGTGTGGGTGAGAATCACGTTCGTGCAGTTCGTCGTCAGCGTGTTGTAGAAGCGCGGCCGCTCGTGCAGCTCGTTGATGGCCCGCATGTAGTCGAGGAAGACGCGCCGGCCGTTGTCGAGCGAGGCTCGCGTGCGAAAGAGGTAGACGTCCTCGGGCGGATCCTTGCGGTAGTTCGTGCGCAGCCGGATGACGTCGCGCTCGTCGGCCACGACGTAGACGAGCTCGTACTGGCGGAAGAAGCCGCCGAGCGCCGAGTAGCCCTCGGAGCGCTCCTTGCGCGCCTCGATGGAGATGGCCAGGTGGTCGTCGCCGAAACCGAAGGTCAGGAAGAGGTGCGCGATGGCCGGTCCCATCCAGTAGACGGCGACCAGGTCCACGCGATCGAGTCGAGCGAGGTCGAACGTCCGGTCGTAGTAGCGCGGGGTGAAGTCCGTCTCCGTTCGATAGTCGAAATTGCGGATGTTTCGAACGGTCACGCGGCCGCCGTCGATCGTCGCGGACGGCAGCACGGCGACGTCGGGCTGCCACGCGCGGTCGTTCGAGGGCCGGATGGTGCTCCACCAGGCACCCACCAGCAGCAGCGCAGCGGCGAAGACGATCACCGCCAGGCGGCGCCGGCGAGTGAACAGCGCGACGATCACCGCGACGGCGAGGACCGCGAAGCTCGTCGCCAGGGTCGTGCGGACTCGTGGTCCGCCGGGCCCGGCGAAGGCGAGCACGCCGGCCGCCCACATGGCGAGCACCGCGATGACGAGCGCCCCGAGCGAGCACCCCAGCGCGACTCCGACACGCCGCAGCCGGCGACCCGGCTTCCGCTCGTCACGGCCGCGCGGCGGCGCCGGGGCCACGAGCGTCGGCGCGTTCACGCCGGTATGTCCGGCGGCGCTGAGGACCCGGCAGCGGCCCGCAGCGACGCCTCGGCTTCGGTGATCGGCGAGCCGCCGTTCATCATGTCGCGGGCCACGGTGAGCATCGGATAGCCGTCCTGCGCCTCCTGCTGGAAACGATGCGCGAATGCACCGCTCGTGATGTCCTGCAGAATCCGCCGGAACCGCGCCGCCAGCGGCTCACGCTCCAGCTCCAGCGTGCGCGTGATACCGCCGAAGAGCGCGGTGGGCCCATGATCTTCGGAAGCGCGGAAGAATCCAGCGGTACGGAAACCCTCGAACACGGCCTCCATCTCGCCCGACATGTACATCTCCATGACCAGCGCCTCCGCCGGAATCCCCGCCTCGCGTCCAACCTCGAAGGCAGTCATGATCGCCGCGCCGAGCAAGGGACCGATCGTCTGCTCGATGAACAGGTCGAGCGTGGCCTCGGTGGCCGCGGTCATCTCGATCGCGCCGGCGCGCAACGCGCCCAGCGCGGCCGCGAGGCCGAGCATGCGGGCGCGAGCGCGCCCGCTGCGATCGGCCTCGACACCGATGCACGCCCAGAATCCCGCGCCGGCCCGGTACCGCTCGCGGGCGGCGATGCCGGCCATGCGCGGCGCCACCAGCAGCACGTCGACGCTCGCGGGGGGCCGAACGAGGCCGAAAGCCGGGCAGTAGCCCGAGGCGAACGCAATGGCGCTGCCGGGGCGAAGGTTCGGGGCGACCTCCATGGCGAACACCTCCGGGACGACTTCGTCGGGCAGCAGGATGTACACGACGTCGTCCGCCGATGCCGCGCTCAGCGGGACGACGTCGAAGCCATCGCCGCGAGCCCGCTCGGCATACGCGTCGTCGCGGTTGCCGATCCGCACCTTGAGGCCCGAATCGCGAAGGTTGAGGGCCGCGGCGCGGCCGAGATTGCCATAGCCGAGGACGGCCACGGCCTCCCCGGCGAGGCCGCCGGTGTCGATGTCGGCGCACGCACGATGAACGGTGATGCGATGGTCACGCATGGAGTTCCTCCACAATCTTGTGAGCGATGTATCGGCCGAGCGCGTAGATGGTGTAGCAGGGATTCACCCCGAGCGACGTGGGGAGGATCGAGCCATCGGCGACGTAGAGGCCCTCGACGTCCCACGATCGCCCCCGCGAGTCGACGACGTCGCGACGCGGATCGCCGCCCAGCGCGCAGCCACCCATGGGGTGACCGCTCGTGATCTGCAGCCGTTCGTCGGCCACGACGTCCATCGTCAGCCCGCGCTCGATCTCTTCGGAGGTGTCCAGAATCAATGGTCGTTGACTGTTGAAGAATACGCGGCGGGCGCCCGCCGCGAACATCACCCGCGCGCCCGTGCGTAGCGCCTGGAGCCACCCCGGCCTGTCTTCCTCCGCCAGCTCGTACTCGAACCCCCTGGACGTGATGCGGCCCACCGGGCGGTCGCGGAACATCAAGGCGAGCGTCATCGTCTGGTTGAAGCGCTTCATGAAGGCCTGGTGGCGCTCGGCGGACTCGTAGGGCACGAGCTGCGCATGCGCGAGCGGGTGATTGACCAATCCCTCGAGAGCATACCGCACGTGGTGGGCGGCCGGATCCGCCGTCGCCTGATCGTCGACGTCGTAGGTCTTCACGAAGTAGCCCATGGGCGGCGTCGCCGCCGACGGGTACAGGGCATCGTCGAATTCGCCGTACATGCTCACCGTCGCGTGAGTCGAGAAGCGCTCACCCACCGCCGCTTGCGCGCCCTTCAGCCGCCGCAGCCGGGGCACGCCGGTCGCCATCAGGATTCTCGGCGACCCGAACGGTCCGGCGGCCAGGACAACGCGACGCGCGCGGATCTCCACGCGCTCGCGCTCCGTGCCACGCGGGTCGGTCAGCCGCGCCACCACGCCGGCAACGCGCTGCGTGCGTCCGTCTCGGCCGTCGCCCGTGAGCGGCTCGAGCAGGAGCGTATCCACGCGGCAGTTGGCGACGACCTGCGCGCCGTGCCGCGCGGCGAGCGGCAGCACGACGTTCAGCGGCGTCAGCTTGCGATTGTACCGGCAGCCGAGGTCGCAGAACCCGCAGCCGATGCATTGATGCGCGTTGCGCACCGTAGGCCCGTGGTGGCGAAGCCCGAGAGCCTGCGCCCCGCGACGCAGGGCGAGATTGCCACCGGCGATCTGCGTTTCCGGCACGGGGGCGATGCGCAGCAGCTCCTTGATGGCGGCCAGGTGCGGCGCCAGTTCATCGTATCCGAAGTCCGCGCCATGGCGCTCGGCCCAGTCCCGGATGACGGGCCGCGGCGGCTCGAAGGCGAGGGCATGGTTGATCGTGGCAGAGCCGCCGACCAGCTTGCCCGTCACGACCGCCGTCGAGACGGTCGGAATCTGCTGGCCGAACACTTCGACGACCGAGAACTCGGTATCGAAGATCCGCGGCATCATGAGCCGCTCGCGCTGGACGAAGTCATCCGGCTCGATGAAGTCGCCTTTCTCGAGAACGAGAATCCGCTCACGCGTCCGCGCCGCCAGCTCGGCAGCGACGAACGACCCCCCCGCCCCCGAGCCCACGACGACGACGTCCGTCTCGAGAATCAGTGGATCGGCCGACACGACCGTGGCGCTTTCGAGCGCGCTCCGCAGCCGCTCGTGCGGCACCACGCGCCGGCGAAGCGTCGCCACGTTGTCGTCGGTCTCCCGCGCGAGGTCGAAGGAGGTGCTCACCGGCCGCTCCCGGCCGCCGATGGCGGGATCCGCCACCCACGGCCCGGGGTAGCGCATCGCCTTCCACACCACGCTCTCGTTCACGTAGAGCGGCGCCGTCCCGATGAACTTCGCGCCCATGAACATGTTCCGCAACGGACGCAGGCTGCTGTCGCGCAGGAAGAGGAAATAGCGGTTCGCGTCCTCGACACTGAACCGGCTCAGCTGCAGCCGCGCCGGCAACCCGTGACGCGTGGAGAACGTCCGCGTCAGGGTCGGCAGCACGTTGAGGAAGTCGATCAGCACCTTCATGGTCGACACGAACTCATCGCCATGGGCGTCCGCAAATGCCGCGTAGACGGCGACCGGGTCGTAGCCCGGATCCTCGCGCGCCAGCCGACGGCGAAGCTCCGTGTCCGGAGGGTTGAAGCCGTCGATGATCTTCGCGACGACCTGCCGCTGGACGGGATTGAACACCGGCGCCGCGTCGCCGAGCTGAACACGCTCGATGCCGCCCCGCACGGTGCCGCAGCCGGCCGGTGATGACAGCCATGCGGCGGCGGCGGCGGCGCGAGTGAGCCGGGCCATGAACTGCCGGCGGCTCATCGAGCGCAGCACGTCGGCGTCGAATGCGCGCTGCCCGTTCACGACTTCTCTTCGGTCCCCGGAATTCCGAACCGGTGTGAATTGACGCGCTGCCCGCTCACCGTCTCGCCGCGGCCCATGTGACATGCGACACATCGGTTCGTCGCATCGGTCGGGGGCGCCGGGTAATGCGCGTCGCGGCCCGCATGGCAGCCCGTGCACACGACCTCGCGCGTCGCGGTCGCCGGTCCGAGCCTGTGCTCCTCGTAGTGACAGGCCGCGCACAGGCGTCCTCCCAGCGCCCCCGAGCGCGTGTCGCCGGCGAACCTCGGCTCGCCGTCGGCGGCGACACGGAAGCCGGCGCGCCGCAACGCGATACGGGCGGGGCGGTCAGTGTCGAGCACACGCTGAACGCGGGTCTCGAAGTGCGTGCTGGCGAGTGTTTGCTGGTACTGCGCCTGATGGCAGCCGCCGCAGCGAGCGTCCGTCACGGGCTGGCTGAAGTCTGGATGGTCGGGACCGCTGTGGCACTGACCGCAGCGGATGCCCCTGGCGGCGTGCGTGCTGGATGCGTGCTGGCCGGTCGTCTGCGCGGCGTGGCAGCCAGCGCAGCCCTCGACGTAGGGCGCCGGTCCCGAGACCGAGGCGGAGTCGGGTCGATCCGGCGATGATGACGCGAGAAAGCAGCCACCCACAGCAAGCGCGGCGACAACCACGAAGACGCTGCGCTGCATCATCCGCCGCGTCCTCCTCTCCGCGCTTTAGCTCCGCGCTTTAGCTGACGATATTTTGCGCCCTCCGGCCCCGCGAGCGGTTCGTCTATAGTTGTCGCACCCGAGACCGAGGACCATGGGACGTTGGTCCCACCGGCGGCTCCGGCCGCGCGGCCCAGCGTCAGACTATGGTCGTACCGTATTGCGGTTACGGCCCTATTCCGGTTACACGTAGCGGCATGATAATCGGCGGCATGCGTCCCTTCCGCCGTGACGTGGTAGGTCGGACCGCGTGCGCGCACGCAATCCTCATCCTCCTGTTGTTCCCGACGCCTGCACCGGCCGAGGCGCGCGCCGTGACCACGGTCCTGCTCGTCCATTCCGAGTCACGGCTGTCGCCCGCGATCATGACGATCGACAACGAGATCCGGTCCGCGCTTCAGCCGCCGGATGGGATGGTGCGCTTCTACACGGAGTATCTCGACGCAGGGTGGTTTCCGGAGTCGCCCGTCCACACCGCCACCGTCGAGCTCCTGCGGCGGAAATACAAGGACCGCAGCCTCGACCTGGTCGTTGCTGTCGGCCCGGCGGCGCTGCGCTTCGCGGCCCTGGACGCGCCGGGCCTGTTCCCCGCGGCGCGCATCGTCTTCGCCGCCGGGCTGCCCTCGATGGCCAGCGACTTTCGCGTTCCTTCCTCCGTCCGCGGCACGTGGCTGTCGTTCGACTGGGCGGCGAATCTCAAGCTCGTGCTGCAGCTGCATCCGGATGCCGAGCGCATCGCCTTCGTGCACGGCTCGGCGCCATTCGACCGGGCGGAACACTCGCGCTTCCGCGAGGCGTTCGCCGCGTACCGCGACCGGCTCGAGCTCGTCGATCTCACCGAGCTGTCGTTCGACGAGCTGCTGAGCCGCGCGGCCGCGCTGCCGCCGCGCACCGTGGTCCTGTTCGGCTCATTTCTCCGGGATCGAAGCGGAGAGGCATTCATTTCCGCCGACGTCCTCCGGACGCTCACCCGCGTCGCGCCCGCGCCGATCTACGTCCTGAGTGACACGCTCGTGGACGCCGGGGGCATCGGCGGGCGAGTGGTGAGCTTTGCCGCGATCGGACGTCACACGGCCGCCATTGCCAGGCAGGCGCTCGGAGCCGAGACACCTGCTCCGGCGCTCGACGCGGCAGACGACACGAACGCCTACATGTTCGACGCGCGCGCCTTGAGACGCTGGGGAATCAGCGAGCGCGCGCTCCCGCCCGGCAGCGTGATCGTCCACCGCGAGCTGTCGTTCTGGCAGCGGTATGCCTGGCACGTGGGGGCGCTCATCGCATTTGTCATCCTGCAATCGGCCTTCGTGGTGGCATTGCTCGTCCAGCGCCGGCAGCGTGCGCGTGCCCAGGCCGCGCTCGCGCGTAACCTGGAAGTCGAGCAGCTCGTGTCCGAGATCTCCACCACGCTGTCCACGTGCTCGGTCGCGGAGCTCGACGGCGCGCTTCCGCAGGCGCTCCTGCGCACCGCCAGGCAGCTCGGCTTCGATCGCGCGAGCCTGCTCGAGTTCGACGACGATTTCCGCTACGCCCGCGTCATCCGCTCCGTGTCGCCCGATGCGCCGCCGCTCCCCGCCAGGTTGCCGGTGGATCGCTATCCGTGGACCTTCGGTGCCGTGAAGCGCGGCGACCTCGTGCAGTGGCCGGACCGCAGCCGGATCCCGGCGGCCGCCGACGAGGACCGCAAGGCGTTCGCGGCAACGGGAACCGAGGCATTCGTCGGCATTCCGCTGAGAGCGGGAAGTACCGTGGTGGGCGCCCTCACGCTGGCCGCCCTTCGGCCGATGCCGGACTTGCCGGGAACGCTCACCGAGCGCGCCTGGCTCCTGGGCGAGGTCTTCGGCAACGTCATCGTGCGCCGGCGCACGGACAGCACCGTTCGCGAGAGCGAGGAGCGATTCCGGCTCATGGCGGACAGCGCGCCGGTGATGGTGTGGATGGCCGACGTCGACGGCGGTCGCACCTACTTCAACAAGCAGTGGCTGGAGTTCACCGCACGGCATCGCGAACGCGAGCTGGGGACGGGCTGGACGGAGGGGGTGCATCCGGACGACCGGGCGCGCTGCCTCGAAACGTTGCGGAAGCGCTTCGATGCCCGCGAAGACTTCCTGCTCGAGTACCGCCTCCAGCGGAAGGACGGGGAGTATCGCTGGGTCGCTGACCGCGGCGTGCCTCGCTTCAGCGGGCACGGCACGTTTCACGGCTACGTCGGCGGCGCCAGCGACATCACCGAGATCCGGGCCGCCCATGAGGCGATGCTGGAAACGACGAGGCTACGCGGCGAAATCTTCGGCTCACTCTTTGGCCACGTCGCCGCCGTGGATCACGCAGGGCGCATCATCGCCGCCAACGAGTCGTGGACCAGCAGCGTCCTTCGACCTCCGCTGGGCAGCGATTATCTGGCCGCCTGTCGGACGGCGGCGGCCCGCGGGAACCCCGGCGCCGAAGCGCAGGCCGCCGCGTTGCGCAAGGTGCTCGGCGGACACGCGAATCGTGCGTCGTGCGAATACGTCGTCGGTTCGAGCCGTGATGAACGCTGGTTCGAGATGACCGTCGAGCCGTTCCATCGGTCGGAGGGCGGCGCCATCGTCACCCACATCGACATCACGCGACGTCGCCGCGCCGAGGCGGAGGCGCGGCGCGAGCGCGAGGAGCTGGCCCATGCCCTGCGCGTCACGACGCTCGGTGAGCTCGCGGCCTCGCTCGCGCACGAGATCAATCAGCCGCTCGCCGCCATTGTCAGCAACGCCCAGGCGGCGCAGCTCTTCCTCGACAGGCAGCCAGGAACGGACAAGGAGGTGCAGGGCGCGCTGGTGGACATCGCGGACGATGCCAAGCGTGCAGCGCTCGTCATCCGCCGCCTCCGCGCCCTGTTCCGCAAGGACTGGACGGAGCAGCGCAAGCCGGTCAGCGTCAACGACATCATCTTCGAGGTCATCGGCCTCGTCCGGGCCGAGCTCGAGCCCAAGCGGGTCGCCGTCGAATTCCACCCGGGGAAGGGCCTGCCCCCCGTTTTTGGCGACGCGATCCAGCTGCAGCAGGTGGTGCTCAACCTGATCATCAACGCCTCGGAGGCCATGGTGGGAGCCTCGACGTCGAATCCGACGGTCACCGTGCAGACGCTCTCCACGAACCAGGGGACGATCGAGATCGCGGTCACCGACTGTGGCCCCGGCGTCGAGCAGGCCGAGCTCGAGCGGATCTTCGAGCCGTTCGTGACCACCAAACCCACGGGCCTCGGCATGGGGCTGTCGATCAGCCGGTCCATCATCCAGGCGCACGGCGGTCGCATCTGGGCAGTCTGCAAGAACGGCGGCGGTCTGCGCATGCACATCGAGATCCCGTGCGAGGAACAGCAGGTGCCGTCATGAGTGACGCAAGGGTGTATGTCGTCGATGACGATCCGGCTGTCTGTCGCGCGCTGTGTCGTCTCATCCGCTCGGTGGGGATCGACGCCGTGCCGTTCTCGTCGGCGCGCGCCTTCCTCGAGCACCCCCGGCCGACGGGGCCGGCCTGCCTCGTTCTCGACGTGCGCATGCCCGGGCTCGGCGGTCTCGATCTTCAGACGCAGCTCGAGGAGAGCCGAAACACATTGCCGATCATCTTCATCACGGGTCATGGCAACGTGCCGACGAGCGTTCGCGCCATGAAGGGCGGCGCCGTCGATTTTCTGCAGAAGCCGTTCAACGATGATGAGCTCATCGCGGCCATCCAGCGAGCGCTCGAGCTCAGCCGGCGGTCACAATCCGAGGCTTCCATTCGTGCCGAGGTCGAGCGGCGCCTCCGGACCTTGACGCCGCGCGAGCGGGAAGTCTTCGCGCTGGTGGTCAAGGGACTCCTGAACAAGCAGATCGCCGGCGAGCTCACGGCGGCCGAGAAGACGGTGAAAGTCCATCGTGGTCGAGTGATGCAGAAGATGGCGGCGAGCTCCGTTGCCGACCTCGTCCACATGGCCGAGCTCATCGGTCTGCCGACCGGATCGGGCGTCGATGTCCCTCGACGTCCTACGCCCAAGGGCCCATAGTTCCCCTCCACCGCGCGCGCTAGAGTCGCCCGCAAGAGTGAGTTCGATAATCGTGGACGAGCGACCACAAGGTATCGGGAGCCCTCTCGTCTGTGTCGTCGACGACGACGTGTCCTTGCTGCGGGCACTCGGGCGGCTGCTGCGCGCTGCCGGCTTCACGGTGGAAACGTACAGTTCCGCCGAGGAGTACCTGGATACCAGGCACAGCGCACGGCCGGCCTGCCTCGTGTTCGACGTCCGCCTCGGGGCCATGAGCGGCTTCGAGCTGTACGAACGGCTGCGCGAATCCGGAACGGCACCCCCGGTGGTCTTCATCACCGCCCACGACGACTGGGCGACGCGCGAGCGTGCGCGCCGCGCCGGCGCCGTGCAGTACCTCCGCAAGCCGTTCGAGGAAGCCGCACTGATCGACGCGCTGTCCCGCGCGACGGCGCAGACCCGTACCGCGTAAGGCGCTTCCGGCCGGAGCCTCGCCGCGCGTCGCGATGGGCCCTTGGTCCGATCGTGCCGCCCCCAAAGTCCAATTCCCGGACGCCCGTGTGGATCGTACGCTCCGCGTGGTTCGACGTTGTGCTCAGGAGGAGCGCATGAGATGGCATGACGCCGCGAGAATCGCGACGACTGCAGTGGTGATGGCTTCGCCGCGGACGGTCATTGCCTGGCTGCTGCTCATCTCGGCGGTGGCCCCGCTGCCGGCGACGGCGCAGGACGCGCAGACGGCAGCGTTCAAGCCGGAAGAGCTCGAGCAGCTCGTGGCGCCGATCGCGCTGCACCCGGATGCCCTCCTCGTCCAGGTGCTCATGGCGTCGACGTATCCCATGGAGGTCGTGCAGGCGGCGCGCTTCGTAAAGGACAACACGGCCCTCAAGAGCGACCAGCTCAACGAAGCGCTCAAGCAGCAGACCTGGGACGACAGCGTCAAGTCGCTCGTAACGTTTCCGCAGATCCTCACGATGATGAACGACAAGCTCGACTGGCTGCAGAAGCTCGGAGATGCGTTTCTGGCGCAGCAGCAAGACCTGATGGCGGCCATCCAGCGGCTTCGCGCCCGCGCCCAGGCCTCCGGTCAGCTCAAGAGCACGCCGGAGCAGAACGTGATCGTCGAGCCCGCCGCCGCGCCGGCGGCGCCGCCGGCCCAGTCCCCGACCGTGGAGGTCGTCCAGGCGCCTCCCACCGTGATCAAGATCGAGCCGGCGAATCCCCAGGTCGTCGCCGTGCCGAGCTATGACCCGACGGTCGTCTACGGCGCGTGGCCCTATCCGGCGTACCCGCCGGTGTACCCATATCCTCCCGGCTACTTCGCTGCGAGCGCGTTCATGTTCGCCGGCGGCATGGCCGTCGGCGCCGCGCTGTGGGGTGGCGCCGACTGGCACGGCGGCGACGTCAACATCAACAACAACGTCGCGAACAACTTCACGAGGAACGTCAACAACAACCAGCAGGCGAGCGCCCGCGTGGAGCAGCGCCAGAGCGCCGGCGGATCGGGAGCGGGTGCCGGAAATCGCAGCAAGTGGCAACACAGTCCCGAGCATCGCAAGGGCGTGCAGTATCGCGACACCAAGACGCAGCAACGATTCGACCGGACGGGGCCGGCCAATGCGCAGTCGCGCGAGGCGTTCCGCGGGCGCACGGGCCAGGGCTCGGACGTGAGCCGCGCCGCGCAGCAGGGCGGACGCGGCGGGCCGAGCGCGACGACGCGGGACAGCGGCGGCGGATTTGGCGACCGCAGCGGCGGCGTCGGCCAGGGCGGCGGTGGAGGCCGCCAGGCGGGGGCGTTTGAAGGCGCCGGCGGCGGTGGGCGGAGCGCGCAGAGCTACAGCGACCGGGGGAACTCGAGCCGGGAGAGCTTCAACCGGTCATCCGGTGGCGGCGGGCGTAGCAGCGCAGGTGCGGCAGGCGGACGTTCGGGCGGCGGTGGCGCTCGTGGCGGCGGCGGCGGGCGCGGCGGGGGAGGACGTCGATGAGCGGGGTCAACCGATCGGTCGTGCTTGTCACGGCGGCGCTGCTTGCTCTCGGCTTCGCATCATCGGTCGGGGCTCAGAGCCCCTCACCCGGCGGCGGAACGCCGGCGGCGGCGCAGGCGCCCGCGACCGGGTCAGCGACGGCGACGCCGGCGCCAGCGCCGAAGCCGGCGGTCGTCGCACCGAAACGGTTCGCTTCTGCCGACGACGCGGTGCACGCGCTCGTGACGGCGTTGCGCGCGAATGACACGAAGGCGCTGATCGGAGTCCTCGGCAGCCAGGGGCGCACCCTGATCTCGTCGGGGGACGCGGTCGTCGACCGGGAGGCGCGCGAGCGGTTCCTGCAGGCATACGACGCAACGAGCAGGCTTGTCTCATCGGGGAAGGCGACCGTGCTGCGCATCGGGCAGGACGACTGGCCGTTTCCGATCCCCGTCGTCCAGGATGGCGGCGGCTGGCGGTTCGACGCCACGCAAGGGCGAGAAGAAATCATCGCGCGACGAATCGGTCGCAACGAGCTGAACACGATACAGGTCTGCCTTGCGTACGTCGACGCCCAGCGCGAGTACTACTCCGAGGACCGGAACTTCGATGGCGTGCTCGAATACGCCATGCAGTTCGCCAGCACGCCTGGCAAGCGCGAGGGTCTCTACTGGCCCACCGAGCCGGGTCAGCGACCGAGCCCTCTCGGCGATCTCGTGGCGCGCGCACAGGCGAAGGGCTACCAGCTCGGAAAGACCGCCGGCCCGGCACCGTTCCACGGCTATCTGTTTCGCATCCTCACGAAGCAGGGTCCTGCCGCGCGCGATGGTGCGTACGACTACGTCGTCCGCAACCACATGATCGCCGGCTTCGGGCTCGTCGCCTTCCCCGCGGACTACGGCATCTCCGGGGTGATGACCTTCATCGTCAACCACGACGGTGTCGTCTATCAGAAGGATCTGGGCCCGACGACGAAAACCATCGCCGCCTCGATGCGCATGTTCAACCCCGACAAGACGTGGTCGAAGGTCGATGTACCCGAGATGTAAGCGGAGGTGCTGTGATGAGATGGTATTCGAGCGCCGCGTTTCTCGGAGCCATGATGCTTGCCACGACCGCATGCTCCACGGCGCCGCTGGCCCCACCGGCGGTTGACGTGAGCGGGAACTGGGTCGGAACCTGGCAGTACGACAACGTTCAGATGGGCTCTGGTGACCTAAGAGGTACGTTTCAGCAGAGCGGACAGACGCTGACCGGCAACTTCAACGTGACCGGTCCGGTGGTGAATCGCGTGGCGCAGCTCAACGGCGCCGTGGCCGGCAACGAGATCATACTCACGACGCCCGCGTCCGGACGCCTCACCGTCAGCGGGAACCAGATTACCGGCGTGATCAATGGTCTCAACCCGGCCAGGGTAACGATGCGCAAGCAATAGAGGTCTATATACCGCCGCCCGCCGCGTCGCGCTCGGTGCGCGGCGCTGCGCGGGCGTCGGTCGCGCTGGCCGTGCTGGTCGCGACGGTGATGTCCGCGACACCGGAGGCGCCAGCGGCAGCGCTCACCGACGAGGTGCGGCGCCGGCTGGCCGCAAATGAGATCGTCGTGACCGATGTCATGCCGCCCGGCGCCAGCAGCACCGCGCGCGGCGGCACCGCATTGGCGGTCGTACGGGCCTCGCCCGAGCGCGTGTGGCGCGTCATCGTCGACTATGCCGGTCACCCGCGCCTGTATCCCCGCGTGAGCTCCGCCGAGGTCGTCGAGACCGACGCACGCCGGACCGTTGTCCGCTACGGCGTATCCGTGGGCCCGTTCTCGTTCAGCTTCTTCATGGACAAGTATCCGGATCCCCGCCGCCGATACACGCACTGGAACCTCGCCCATGGACGCGGGCATGGCCTGTTTCGGGAAAACTCGGGCTACTGGCACGTCGAGGACCAGGCCACCGTCGATACGAGCCTCGTCGCGTATGCGATCGCGGTGCGGACGGCCGTGCCCGGGATGTTCACCGAAGGCACCACGCGCGCCAGCCTCGTCGAAACCGTCACGGCGCTGCGAAAGCTGGTCGAGCCGCCGCGGTAGCGGCACCAGCTCGGCGACAGCGACTACGCCGTTCCGGCGATGTACCGTTCGGTGACGGGAATCTTCACGGGCCAGTCGGCCTCGAGCCGCGCTTCGACTGTCGTCCCGTTCGCCACGGCCGCCTCGGCGGCGCTCCACATCGCGCCTCCGCGCGCGAGCACCGCGGCCACGGTCTCGCCGGGTCGCGCTCGGCGGACCTGTAATCGACTGTGCACGACTCGCTCACGATCGGCCGGTCGAAGCGCGCGGAAGCTCTGCGTCGCGCGCTCGAGCATCGACGCGTAACGGTCCCACACTTTGATCGGCGCGACGCCGGTGACGCGCACGATCCGATTGCGATGCGCGACCCATGTCAGCGACAGACGCTCACCGTCGCGGCTGTCCGCGCGCATGCGGGCAGCGGGCAGCGAGGAGATCTGCGCGCGCTGCAGCCGCTTCAGCTGCGCATCACTCAGACCGTCGGCCCGGGCGCCCGCGACGGGATCGTCGCCCGTTGTCACCGCATGCACGATGACCGCCGCGTCGGCATCCAGCGCGGCGACGGCGCCGGCAAGCTCGGCGCTCTTGGCCGTTTTCCATCCGGCCGGCATGTCGATGGCAATGTCGAGCTCCGGATGTACGAAGCGCGAGTCCACGAAGACGCCGTGGGCCGGATTGTCGCCGACGATCAGTCCCTCGAGGCGACCGACGAAGGCACCGCGGCCCGGCGCCAATGCCGCGACGTCCGCGCGGGGAAGCGTGCCGGCCGCCGTCCGGATGCGAGCCACGCGCTCCGGCGCGGAGGGATGAGTCGAAAAGAACCGAGGCCGGTTCGGGTCCTTGCCGGCCAGGACCTCGGTCCGCTCGAGCGTGTGCAGGAAGCTGCCGAGACCTGCGGGATCCCAGCCGGCCCGGGCCGCCAGCGCCATGCCCTCATCGTCGGCCTCGCGCTCCTGATCCCGGTTGTACGAGGCGAGCGCCAGCGTGGACACGAGGCGGCCCGTCCCGCCGACGAGACCTCCGACGGTCGGGCTCACGGCGCCGAGGAGCGCCGCAGGCACGCCGAACAGGATCGTCATCGGCGTGGCGGCCTCCACGCGGCGGACGGCGTGACGCTCGAGCACGTGCGCCATCTCGTGACCGAGGACGCCGGCGAGCTCGTCTTCGCTGTTCAAGAGCGCGAGCAGTCCCCGCGTCACGTAGACCCACCCACCCGGCAGCGCGAAGGCATTCGCCTCCGCCTCGTCGGCGACGTTGAACTGCCACGCGACGTCGCGGCGCTGGGCGCCGCCGACCAACCGGTCGCCGACACGACGCACGTAGTCGACGATCCGCGGCGCGCGGACGAGGCCCGTGACCCGCTCGAACTCCTCGGCCGCCTCGCGTCCGAGCGCGCTCTCCTCGCGCGGCGATATCGTAGCGCAGCCGCTCGCCAGCAGGCCCGTGGCGAAGATCAGACCGCAGCCCCACTCCCGCCGCGTGAGCTTCGGACCACAGCTCACGGCGACTCGACGCCGCTTCCGGGGCGCCAGATGGCGTAGGCAACGACAGAGCGACGATCGGCCGCGACCACGCCGTCGACGATGACCCGCTCGCCCGCGCGTAGCCCTCGGTACTCGCCCTGGTCGGCCTGGCGCAGATCGACGGCCACCGAGCCGCCGAAGGTCATCACCTGCATGGCGGCGGCGCCGATCCACTGCACCGTGCCGTCCACGCGAACGCGCTCTTGGCCCTCGCTCGCGTGCCCGCCGAGCGCGACGATTCCGGCCGCAAGCACACCACCTAGAAGTGATCGGCGACGCATCATACCGATGCTGCCGCGTCCACGCGCCTCGCGTAATAAGACCTTGGTCGGATCGTGACGCCGGCCGCCGTCACCCGCGAGGCGGCAGTCCGGCGCGTGTCGCGAGGCGCCTGTGCCGGCGCCTCGACTTATCGCTTATGATGGCTACGTGATGTGGCGTGCTGTCACGTGTCTGTTGCTGCTCTACGTCACCCTGGATTTTGCCGATCCGAATATCCCGGGTGCGCTCGACTTCGATATCGACCAGTCCGTGGACGGTGTGCACACGCAGCTTCGAGGGCAGTCTCCGATTGCGAAGGCCGGCGTCGTCCCGGCGCCCGTTTTTCAGCAGGATATTGCCCCGGTGAAGACGCACGTCGCCCCGCAGCGACCCCGCGTGATCGCTCGCACGACGCCCGTCGACGTGAGGCCGCGCGCGCTTCTCTCTCGTCTCCTCATTTCCGACTCGCCGGAAGCCCACTAGCCCGCTCCGTCCGCTCCGGTCGCGCGCGTGGCGACACGAGGCGTCCACACCTCGTGCGGAGATCCGAATTAGTTTGGGGAGACGGGCATGCGAAGGGACGAAGCGTCGAAGTGACGCTCCATGCGGGGAGGTTGTTCGAAGTGTTCCAGAGGATGCGGCCCTATGCCGTCGGCGTCGCGAGCGCATGCGCGGCTCTCGCGCTCACGTACCTGGTGTCGCCACTGCTCGATCCGGTCCGGTCGCCGCTCCTGCTCGCGGCCGTCGTCGTGAGCGCCTGGTATGGCGGGCTTGGCGCCGGGCTCGTGACGAGCGCGATCGCCGTGTTCACGAAGATGTATTTCATCCTGCCGCCGCGGGGGTTCCACGTCAGTGACATCGAGGATCTCCTCTATCTCTCGACCTTCGTCGTCGTCGCGGTGCTGATCAGCACCATGACGGGAGCACTGCGCCGCGCCGAAGCCGCGCAGCGCGTGCTGATCGCCAATGAGCAGGCCGCGCGGGCGGAGGCCGAGGCGGCGAATCGCGCGAGAGACATCTTCCTCGCGAAGATCGCGCACGAGCTGCGCACGCCGCTTCAGGCGGCGATGAGCTGGGCTCAGTCGCTGCACGCAGCCCGGCCCGACGAACACCGGTTCAGCGACGCGCTCGCGCGCCTGCATCGGACCCTCGCCGCGCAGTCGCATCTCATCGACGACTTGCTCGCCGCGTCCAGAATCGTCGCGGGGAAGATGCGCCTCACCAGCGGGCCGGTCATGCTGGCGCCGGTGGTGACGGCCGCCGTCGATACGGCGAGGGCGGCCGCGCTCCACCCGCAACCGGTTGTCGACCTCGACGTCGATCCATCGGTCGGGCCCGTGCTCGGCGACCGCGCGCGCCTGGAGCAGGTGGTCTGCAATCTCGTGTCGAACGCGTTGAAGTTCACCCCGGCCGACGGCCGTGTCGCCGTACAGCTCGAACGTGCTGGCGAGCGCGCCCGCGTCGTGGTGGCGGATACCGGCCGGGGCATCGAGCCGGAGATGCTGTCGCGTCTCTTCGATGAATTCTGGCAGGCACGCACGGCAGGCTCGGCAGCGGCCGGCCTCGGCCTGGGCCTGTCGATCGCCCGTCAGCTCGTGGAGATGCATGGCGGTACGATCACCGCCGACAGCAAGGGCGCCGGACACGGCGTGACGTTCGTCGTCGAGCTACCACTTCTGCGAGACGAGCATCATGGGAGGGAACGTTAGTCATGCCGAGCCCGGCGCGAGCGATTCGCCGCTCGGTGCAGGCCAGTGCCGCGTTCCTGGAGGGCGAGGCGGCAAGCGGCATCCTGTTGATGGCCGCGGCCGCCATCGCCATCGTATGGGCCAATGTCGCGCCGGATACCTACGAGGCACTCCGTCAGACGCGGCTGACGGTCGGCATTTCGCCGCTGGCGCTTTCAAAGCCCGCACTGCTGTGGATCAACGACGGGTTGATGGCCGTGTTCTTCTTCCTCGTGGGTCTCGAGATCAAGCGGGAGATCCTTCGGGGAGAGCTGGCATCCATTCGCAAGGCGGTGCTGCCGATCGGGGCTGCTCTCGGCGGCATGCTCGTGCCGGCCGTGATCTATGCGCTCCTCAACGTCGGGGGAGCGGGCTCGCGCGGGTGGGGCGTCCCCATGGCCACCGATATCGCGTTTGCCCTCGGCGCGCTGGCGCTCCTCGGACGCCGCGTCGCGCCGTCGCTGCGGATATTTCTCACCGCCGTCGCCATCGCCGACGATCTCGGCGCGGTCGCGGTCATCGCCGTCTTTTATACGAGCGATCTCTCGTGGCCCGCCCTCGCACTGGCCGCGATCCTGCTCCTTGCGCTGGCCGTCGCGGCGCGCGTCGGCGTCCACCATCCCCTGCCGTACTTGATCCTCGGCCTCGCGGTGTGGGTCGCGGTGCTGAAATCCGGCATTCACGCCACCGTGGCCGGTGTGCTCGTCGCGTTCACCATTCCTGCGTCCGGCGGGCGGGCCTCCGGCGGCGTCCACCGTCCGCAACGGCGACCACTGCTCGACCGCCTCGAGCACCCGTTGGAGCCTTGGGTCGCGTTCGGGATCATGCCGGTGTTCGCTCTCGCCAATGCCGGCGTCCGGATCTCCACCGACTTCACGGCCTCGCTGTTCGATCCGGTCGCGCTCGGGGTCATTCTCGGCTTGTTCGTCGGTAAGCAAGTCGGGATCGTCGCGTCGTGCTGGGCGCTCATCCGAAGCGGCCTCGGCTCGATGCCGTCGCGGGCGACATGGCGACAGCTGTATGGCGTGTCGCTGCTGTGCGGCATCGGCTTCACGATGTCGCTCTTCATTGCCACGCTTGCGTTCGAGAGCGCCGACATGCTGACGCCCGCGAAGATCGGGGTCCTGACCGGCTCGCTGCTCTCCGGACTCGTGGGCTACGCGGTGCTCGCGCGGACGCCCTCCGCCGACGCGAGATAGGCGCGGCTCGGCGGTTCACCGCGCCGGTCGGCGCTCGTTGGCAAGGCGATTGGCGCCTCCTGCGCTCGTGCTCGCGATGACGGCGTTGATTTCGGCGCCGACGAGCAGTGTTGCCGCGATGAGATACAGCCACAGCATCAGGACGATCACGGCGCCGATGGAGCCATACGTTGCGTTGTAATCGGCAACGTTCTCGACGTACAGCCGCATCCCGAGCGACGCGACGATCCATCCGGCGAGCGTGAACACGGCACCGGGAGAGAGCCACGTGAATCGCGGACGTCTTGCCGGCGCCAGATGATACACGACGTCCATGCCGACGATGCCGAGGACGACGGCCACCGGCCATTGCGCAAGGCGCCAGACGCTCGTGAAGACCGCGCCGAGCCCGGCCCACGCGGCAATGGCGT
>DASTCJ010000144.1:0-8783 GCA_035605575.1 Candidatus Methylomirabilota bacterium | reverse complement strand
TCGTCGACCACGATGCCGATCGCGAGCACGAGGCCGAACATCGAGAGCGTGTTGACCGAGAAGCCGAGCAGCGGGAAGAAGATGAACGTCCCGACGATCGACACGGGAACCGTGAGGAGCGGGATGATCGTCGCCCGCACGTTTTGCAGGAATATGTAGACGACCAGGGTCACCAGGATCAGCGCCTCGACGAACGTCTTCACGATCTCGTGGATCGACGCCTCGACCGCCGGCGTCGTGTCGTACACGATCGTGTAGTCGACGTCCGACGGAAACAGCGTCTTGGCGTCCTCCATCGTCTGGTAGATCGCCTTGGCCGCCCCGAGCTGGTTGGCACCGGGCAGAAGGTAGACGGCGAGCGCGCCGGCCGGCTTGCCGTTGAGCCGGCCGAAGGAGTTGTAGTCCTGGCTACCGAGCTCGGCACGGCCGACGTCCTTGATGCGCACCGGCGCGCCGGATGCCGCCTCGCGAAGGATGATGTTCTCGAACTCGTCCGGGGTCACCAGCCGTCCTGGCGCGCTCACCGTGAAGGTGAAGGCCTGATCCGCCGGCGTCGGCGCGGCGCCGACGCGACCGGCGGGCGCCTGGAGATTCTGCTCCTTGACGGCGGCCATCACGTCGGCGGGGGTCAGGCCGAGCTTGGCCAGCCGGTCGGGGCGCAGCCAGATACGGAGCCCGTAGTCCGTGCCACCGAAGAGATCGACCTGCGCGATGCCGGGAATGCGCAGCAGCCGGTCGCGGACGTTGATCGAGGCGTAGTTGATCAGGAAGTTCGCATCGTAGCTGCCGCCGGGAGAGTACAGCGAGATGAGCATGAGGATGCTCGGGCTCTGCTTCTTCACCGTCACGCCCTGGGCGATCACTTCCTGCGGCAGGCGCGCCTGCGCGGACGACACTCGGTTCTGCGTGAGGACGTTCGAGGTGTCCTGGTCGACACCGACCTCGAAATTGACGTCGAGCTGCATGCGGCCGTCGCTCGTGTTCGACGACTTCATGTAGATCATCCGGTCGACGCCATTGACCTCCTGCTCGATCGGCGTCGCCACCGATTGCTCCACGGCCACCGCCGAGGCTCCCGGATAGGTCGCGGTGACGCGGATCGTGGGTGGCGCCAGGAACGGGTACTGCTCGAAGCTCAGCCGCAGCAGCGTGGCCGTGCCGAGCAGCACGGTGAGGATCGCCACGACGATGGCGACAATCGGCCGCCGGATGAAAAAGCTGGCCATGCTAGCTGCCCGTGGTCGGTTTCGTCACCGGCGAGGCCGCTGGCGTCGAAGCCGGCGCCTTCGCTTCCGCCTTCACTTGCATCCCCGGCCGCACCTTCTGGATGCCGTCGACGATGACGCGCTCTCCGGCTTTCAGCCCGGTCAGCACGATGTACGAGTCGCCGCTGGCGTCGCCGAGCGTCACCGTCCGCGCGATGACCTTGTCCCCCTCGCCGACCACGAGCACGGTCTTGGCGCCCTGGAGCTCCTGCACGGCGAGCTGCGGAACGAGGATGGCGTTCGGCACGTCCTCGGTGATCGCGCGCACGCGGCCGAACTGCCCCGGTCGCAGCACGCGCTGTGGATTTGGAAATTGCGCCCGCACCGCAATCGTCCCGGTCTTCACGTCGACCGCCCGGTCGACGAACACCGGCCGGCCCTTGTGCGGAAACGTCGTGGCGTCGGCGACCACCAGCTCCAGCCGCGCCGGCGTGTCACGGCGCGTTTCGCCACGGCCCAGGCCCGGCAGCCGCTTCACGAGCTTCAGGTAGTCGCTCTCGGTGATGGAAAAGTCGACGTAGATCGGATCGATCGCAGACACGGTCGCGAGGAGCGTCGGCTCCCCCTTCCCGACCAGGTTGCCCGTATCGACGGCCAGCTTGCTGATGATTCCCGAGATCGGGGATCGGACCACCGTGTAGGTGAGGTTCAGCTCGGCCTGCATGACGGCGGCCTTGCCCGACTCGACGGCCGCCTCGGCCAGCTGGATCGCCGTGCGCTGGCTCAGCACCGTGTCCTTGAAAGCGGCCGCGGCCGCGTCGACGCCGGCCACCGCGGCCTGCTCGCGCGACAGTGCGGTGTCGAGATCCTGCTGCGGAATCGCCCGAGCCTCCGCGAGCGGCCGGTAGCGGGCGACGTCCTGCTGCGCCTTGCCGAGCTCGGCCTTGGCCTGCTCCAGGTGCGCGCGACCCCGATCGACGATCGAGACGTCCTTGGCGCGGGTCAGATCGGCTTCGGCCTTCGCCAGCTGCGCGCTGGCCGCCTGGAACGCCGCCTTGTACTCGGCCTGCTGAATCACGAAGAGCACCTGCCCTTGCTCGACCTCGGTGCCCTCGCGGAACTTGACCTCCTCGAGAACGCCGGCCACGCGGGCGCGAATCTCCACCGTCGGCACGGCCTCGGTGCGCGCGACGAAATCTCGGATCAGCGGCACGTCGCGCTGAACGACCTCGGCCACGCCGACGGTGGGCGGGGGCGGGGCCGGGGCTTGGGTCTTGCTCGCCTGCTTGACGTCCGAGCGGTTACAGCCGAGGGCCAGAGCGGCCGCAAGCAAGCACAGGCCGATCTGCAGGCCGAGCCGGGCGGCATCGCCGCCCGAAGGGCCTATATAAAGCATGGCTGCAGCGTGCCGTGTATTTCTCATGAGCCCCCCTCGTCGTCGTCTTCGCCACGGATCGTAGTCGTCCCCCCACGAGGGGGCTATGGGACGTTCGACGTACTACTCCGGGATCGCCGTGATCGCGTACATCAGGATAAGCGCCGGGGATGGCCGGCCAAGCTCCCCGAACCATTTCTCGTAGATGGTCACGATATCTTCGGAGCGGAACAGGCGGGACAGCGCGCGGTTGGCCGCCAGCCGAAAATCCGCATCGCCCCGTCGGAGCATGAAGCCATACGGCTCGTACGAGAACAGCTGCCGCGAGATCGACAGCTTCGAGCGCTGCGCGCTCTTGCGCCCGAGCCCGATCAGGATGACGCGATCCGAGGCATAGGCGTCGGCGCTGCCGTTCTCGACGGCCGCCAGTCCTTCGGCGTGGTCCTTGACAGGCACCATCTGCGCCGTCACGACGTACCGCTTCAGCGCCGCGGTCAGCGACCCCTCCGTCGTCGTGCCGGGAATGATCGCCACCCGCTTGCCGTCCAGGTCCTTGACGCCGTCGATGGCGGCGCCGTCCGTCGACAGCAGGCTGCCCCCGTCGACGAACGTGGTGATGGTGAAGTCGACCCGCTCCTGCCGCGACAGCGTGGCCGTGGTGGAGCCGCACTCGAGGTCCACGGTACCGTCGGCCACGGCGGTCATCCGGTTCTCGGGCGTCAGCTTCACCCATCTGATCGGCAGTGTTTTCAGACCGAGGTCCTTGCCGATCGCCTCGGCGATCCGCACGCAGAGGTCGACGGAATAGCCGGCCGGTTTGCCGGCGTCGTCGACGAACGAAAACGGGGACGATGACTCGCGGTGGCCGAGCACGATGCTCTTGCGCTCCTTGATCTTCTTCAGCGTCCCGCCCGGCTCGGCCGCCGGAGCGACCGACGCCGATGCCAGAAGGGCCGCCAGCATCACAGCGAAGACGGCTGCAAGGTTCATGTTCTTCGTTCTCCTCCTTGGAGTGATCGAGAGGGGTTCCCGGGCCAGCGTCGATTCCCGGCGGCCCGCTGGGCGGCCGCGCCGCCTGCGAGGCCGGACACCGCGCCCATGCCGACCGTCGCCACCAGGGACGGAACGCTGCCGGCCCCGATGAGCGTGAAGAGGTACGCAACCGGCAGCGTCAGCGCGAACACCACCGCCGTGAGCGTCGCGCCCACCAGCG
This sequence comes from Candidatus Methylomirabilota bacterium, assembly GCA_035605575.1. GTDB lineage: Bacteria > Methylomirabilota > Methylomirabilia > Rokubacteriales > CSP1-6 > AR12. The sequence continues at coordinate 4,990 of DASTCJ010000144.1, read as the reverse complement.
CCCCGGCCAGCGGCCGCCCCATGAGGCCGGCCACGGCGCCGATCGCGGCGCCGATGGCGGCCGCCAGCAACAGAAGCGGCGCCGCTCCCGCGTCGAGGTCGGCCAGATGGAGGGCCAGCACGGCCGCGCGCCCGACGGCGCCCACGCCGGCGCCGACGACCACACCGCGCGCGGACGGCTGCCATCGGATTGTCATGGCGCCTTCCCGGAGAGCTTGACGATCTGGCCCGCCCGGAGGACGGAGATGGTGATCGGCGCGCCGCTGGTCATGCCTTCCAGACGCTGCCGGACGGCGACGAAGTCCGTCGCCTTCTTGACCGGCACCCCGGCCACTTCCAGAATGACATCGCCGCGGACGACGAGCTCTTCGCCGCCGATGGTCGCCGTCCGATCGCCACCCTGCACGCCGGCGTTCCACGCCGGTGAGTCCTTGGCGACCGTCTTGACCAGGTAACCCGCCCCGCCCGGCACGTTGAGGATCTCGGCCAGCTCCCCGCTGAGGAACGTGCCCTCGATGCCGCCCCAGAACGAGCGTCGGTTCAGGAGCAGGTCACGCGCAGTGTTCATCGTGACGACGAAGCCGAGGCCCTCGCTGCCACCCGACTTCGAGATGATGTGACTGACGACGCCGATGGCCTCGCCGGACATGCTGAACATCGGCCCGCCCGAGTTGCCGGTGTTGATGGTCGCGTTGGTCTGGAAGAACTCGGCCAGCGGCATCGAGCGATAGACGGTGTTGGGCGCCCACCGCGCGCTGATCCAGCCGACGCTCAGCGAGTGCGACAGACCGTACGGCGCGCCCACGATCATCACCTGCGCGCCGACGGACACCTTGTCCGAGTCCCCCATGGGCGCCACGCGCGCCCCGGACGGCACGTGCTCGAGCTGCAGGAGCGACAAGTCCGCGCCCGGCTCCGAGGAGACGACACGTGCGCGCACCGTCTCGCCGCCGAGGAACTCCACCCAGATCTCGTCCATGGTGTGCACGACGTGGGCGGCCGTCATCACCTTGCCGTCGCTCGACACGAGCACGCCGGATCCCGTCTCGTTGAACCCGGCGACGCCGCGCGTGGCGGAAACTTCGCGCCCCTTGGCGCGCACGACCACGACGGACTGGCTCACCTTTCGAAACAGCTCGGCGACGTCCTGTGCCTGCGCTGGCGCTCCCGACGCCGTCAAGAATGTCGCCAACACGAGAATGGTCAGTGGCCAGCGCATTTGTCGATCTCCTACAGTCCGATCAGGTCGAACACGGCGCGTCCTACCGACCGCCGGCCGACCCCGGGACCGCCCCCACCGACGCGGCGATGAGCGCGTCGAGGACGATCAGCGTCGGTGTCGCGCGACAGGTGGCCAGCAGGCGGTCGATGGTCGCGCCGGCGCTGACCGCATCGAACACGGTGGCGCGACGCCGTCCGTCGACGACGCCCGTGAGGTAGACGAGCGCTCGCTCCTGGCGCTCGCTCGGAAGCTCCATCAGATCACGGCACGTGAACCGCTCGAGATCGAGCCGCGTCGGCATTTGCTCGAGACCGGCGAGCGCCGGCGACGCCTGCACGAGCGCAAGCGTCAGCGTCCACGCGAGCACGGTCTTCATCGCGGAACGCATTCAAACAGAGCGGGATACGACGCTGAATCGGACCTTGGTCGTACCGGGCACGCTCAACCGCGTACTACCAAAGTCTCACCGCGATCCGGGCCGCGGAGGGTCTACCGTCGGTTCGCCTGGCCGCGGCTCAGAAGACGACGAGCAGCAGGCGCTTGAGCAACTCCTCCAGCGAGATCATCGTGAGGAGCAGCGGAGCCAGTGGCAGCAGGGTGATCACCGCGAGCTGGACGACGGCGTCTCTGGTGACGGGGACCACGCGCATGCTCCGCACGAGCTCGAAGCTGTTGCCGAGGTCGGCCAGCGACTGGATGTCCGCGCTTCCGACCAGCGGCTCGCCGCCCGGCGCGCCACCGCGGAGCCACTTGGCGTCGAACTCCCGTACGTAGCGCTGGGCCAAGCCGCCGTACTCGCGGAGCCCGCGCCGCCGGGTCTCCCCCAGCTGCGGCATGAAGAGCAGCAGCGGGCCGAGGACCACGAGCAGCAGGAAGGCGAGGACGACGCCGATCTCGACCTTGAACTGTGGCAGCTCCGAGCCGGCGAAAAAGATCCGTCCGGCGATATTCCCCGCCAGCAACGTCCCGTGCGCGGCCAACAGCGGGGCAAAGGCGATCACGGTGGTCGACAGGAATCCAAGGCCGCCAACGTGATCCGGATGTGTCGGCACGAGGTCGAGGCCGCACCGGGCCACCTGCCACAGGAATCGGATCCAGATGAACAGCCGAAAATACCAGCGGAACAGGATGAACTGGAACAGCGGGAGGCTGACGTAGACGAACCACCGGCCGGGCGGCGACAGCTCCCGGGCGCCGGCCACCGGCACGGCATACCACGTCGACACGTCGATGGCGCCGTAGTGTTGCCACACGAAGACGCTGATGACGTACACGACTCCGAGCAGCAGCGCTTCCGCGAGCGCCGAGTTCCGCAGCCGCTCGGCCGCCGCGACCGCCGCCTCGAACCGCGCGCGCGACGCATCCGGGATCAGCTGGCGCTCCAGGAACTGTCGCACCACCCCGCGCATCCGCTCATGCACGATGCGCTCGGCCATGATCAGCAATGGCAGCGTCAGCAGGAAGCGGGCGTGCGCGTCGATATCGAGGAGGAACGGCACGGTGACCGCGTTCCCCCACGCGCGCCCGCTCAGCACCGCGAGGATCAGCAGCGGCAACCAGGTGACGACAGAGGCCGTGATGATTCGACGGCGCAAGAGCTGGAGCGCGTCGCCCGACAGGTGGGCGCGCCGGACGAGCTGGTACAGGGGACCGCCGAGGACCACCGAGAAGTCGTCGCGATCCGACGGCGGTGTCGGCAGCCACAGCGGTCCGCGCGGGTCGGCAACGACGCCGGCCGTCGACGCGGAGCGGTCGGTCACGGGCGAGTCGGCTCCGGGGATCACAGACGCGACCGTAACGTCGCGTCGGACGAGCGACCATAGGACATTGGTCCTAATCGGATCATTCGCGTGACCCGACGCGGGCGTCGTCGTGGCCGGGGGATGAGGTGGCCTCCGCCTCCGCCATCGACGGCAGCACCACGTGAAAGACGGCACCACCGTCCGGGCTGTTCTCGGCCCAGAGGCGCCCGCCGTGCGCCTCGACGATCGAGTGGCTCACGGACAGCCCCATGCCCATTCCGCGCGCCTTCGTCGTCACGAACGGCTTGAAGATCGAGGCGAGGACATCTGCGGAGATCCCGTGCCCGGTGTCGGCCACGTCGACCTGCACGCGGTCCGAGCCGAGTGGACGCGTGCGTACCGTCACCCTTCGCGCCCGATCCATGACGCCGGCCATGGCGTCGAACGCGTTGACCATCAGGTTGAGCACCACCTGCTGCAGCTGCACGCGATCGCCCGACACCGGCGGCACGAGTGGGGCGAGGTCGAGCTCGACGGCCATCTGCCGGCGCTCGGCATCACGCAACACGACCCTCACGATGTCGTTGACGACCTGGTTGATGTCCAGAGGCCGGCGTTCGGCCTCACCCTTCCGCAATAGCGAGCGCAGGTGCTGGATCACCTGCGCGGCGCGATGATCGGCGGCGACGATATCCTCGAGGATCTCGCGTGTCTCGTTCAGGTCCTGCGTGCCGGAGCCGAGCAGCCGCAGGCCGGCCTGCGCGTTGGTGAGGATCGCCGCCAGCGGCTGACCCAGCTCGTGCACGATGGCGGCCGTCAGCTCGCCGACAATGGCGACGCGGGAGATATGCGCGAGCTCGTCGCGAAGCGCCTGGGCCACGGCCTCCGACTGCTGCCGTTCGGTGACGTCGATGATCGAGGCGACGACGAACCGTCCCTCCAGCGTCCGGATCGGGCTGAGACCGACCTCGATGGGGACTTCACGGCCATCGTTCCGGCGTCCGTAGAGCTCGCGGCCGACGGCCATCGCCCGCGTCCGAGCATCGGCGAGGTACGCCTTGCGGTGTGACGCCTGCGCATGCCCGGACAGCGCGGGAATCAGCGTCTCGATCGGAAGGCCGGCCAGCTCCGCGCGCGTGTAGCCGAAGACTTTCTGCACCTGGGCGTTGGCGAGCACGATCGTGCCGTCCTCGGCGACCATGATCATGGCGTTGGGCGCGGCCTCGAAGACCTGCCGGAACCGCTCCTCGGCCCAGAGCCGCTCGGTGATGTCCAGGCAGGAGCCGACGAAGCCCGCGAAGCTCCCGTCGGAGTCGTAGCGCGGCACGCCGGTGTCGGCAATCCAGCGGTACTCGCCGTCGTGACGGCGGAGGCGGTACTGCACCGAGAACGGCTGTCGCCTGTCGAACGCTTGTGTGTAGGCGTCGAGACATCCCGCACGATCGTCCGGATGCACGCCACGGGTCCAGCCGTCTCCGAGCTCCTGCTCCATCGTGCGCCCGGTGAAATCGAGCCACGGCTTGTTGAAGAACGTGCATCCGTTGTCCACTCCCGACATCCAGATGAGCACGGGCGCCGAATCGGCGACGGTCCGGAAGCGCGACTCGCTCTCGCGCAGACGATTCTCCACCAGCTTGCGTTCGGTGATGTCCACCGACGCGCCGCTCATCCGCCCCTCGTCGACGTGACCGCGCGCCACGATCCACCGCGGGCTCGCGTCCGTGTGCGCGACGCGAAACTCGACGGCAAGCACTCCGCCCGCCTTGATGGCGCCATCGAAGACCTCGCCGACGCGCTCACGATCGTCGGGGTGCGCCACCGTCAGCAGTCGCTCGTAGGTGAGCTCCTCCGACGGCGCGAAGTGATAGAGCTCTCGCAGTCGCGCTGTCGCCCAGACACGGCCGGTGGCGAGCTCGACGCTCCACAGACCGGCGCCGGCCGAATCGGCCGTCAGGTGCATGCGCTGCTCGCTGGCGTTCAACGCCCTGGCCACGCGGCGGCGCTTCACGAGGTTGACTGCCAGCAAG
>DASTCJ010000136.1:0-17131 GCA_035605575.1 Candidatus Methylomirabilota bacterium | reverse complement strand
AGGGCCGACGGCAGCCATCGCCGACGGCGCGCGCGATGATCGACAGCTTCGACGGCAAGACGGCGGTGGTGACGGGCGGCGCGAGCGGCATCGGCCGCGCGCTGTGCCTCGCGCTCGGTGGCCGGGGCGCGCGCGTCGTCGTCGCGGACGTCGACGAGGCCGGGATCGCGGCGACGTGCCAGGACATCGCCGCCGCGGGCGGGCGCGCCATCGGCGTCCGCACCGACGTGAGCCGGCTCGGCGACGTGCAGGCGCTGGCTGACCGCGCGTTCGCCGAGTGGGGCGCCGTGCACGTCCTCTGCAACAACGCGGGCGTCGTGGTGCACGGCGGCCTCGAGACGGCGACCCACCTCGACTGGGAGTGGGTCATCGGCGTGAACCTCTGGGGCGTGATCCACGGGATCGAGGCGTTCGTGCCGCGCATGATCGCGCGCGGCGAGCCCGGCCACATCGTCAACACGGCCTCGATGGCCGGTCTCGTCGCCAGCAAGGGACTCGGCGTCTACAACACGTCGAAATATGCGGTCGTCGGCCTCTCGGAGACGCTCGCCAAGGATCTCAAGCCCTACCGCATCGGCGTCTCGGTGCTGTGCCCGATGGGCGTGGAGACGCGCATCCGCGAATCGGAGCGCAACCGGCCGGTGTCGCTCCGGAATGATCGCACCGCGGGCGGTGAGCCGGTCGAGCTCGTGGGTCGCTATCTCGCCGCCGACGTTGTCGCCGACATGGTGCTGGCCGCCATTCGCGCGAACGAGCTCTACGTGATCACGCACGACGAGGCGCTGGAGCCGCTGCGCCGGCGCGCGGAGCGGCTGGAGCGCGCGGTCAGGAGTCGTCCGCGCTGAGCGAGCCGGTCTGGGTCGGCGATCGTGCGGGGTTGTCGCAGGCGGCGCAGGCCCTGGCCGCCGCGCCCGAGGTGGCGCTCGATACCGAAGGCGACAGCCTGCATCACTATCCGGAGCGCCTGGCCCTCGTGCAGCTGGCGACGCCGGATGGCGTCTGGCTCGTCGATCCGCTTGCCGTCACCGATCTCACGCCGCTGGCGCCGGTCTTCGCCGAGACGCGCCCGCTCGTGCTCGTGCATGCGGGCGACAACGACCTTTCGCATCTGAAGCGCCGCTATGGCTTCGCCTTTCGCTCGATCTTCGACACCTCCATCGCCGCGCGCTTCCTCGGCGGCAAGGCGCTCGGTCTCGACACCCTGCTCGAGACATGGCTCGGCGTGGCGCTGCCGCCGTCGCGGCAGCGCGACGACTGGTCGGCGCGGCCGCTGGCGCCCGCGCAGCTTGCCTACGCCGCCGCCGACGTCCAGCATCTGTTCGCCCTCAAGGCGCGGCTCACCGACGAGCTGCGGGGGGTCGGACGGCTGGCGTGGGTGGAGGAGGAGTGCGCGGCGCTGGCGGCGCAGATCATCCCCGAGCGCGCGCCCGACCCCGACGCCTGGATGTACGTGAAGGGCGCGCGTGAGCTCACGCCGCGCAGCCTCGCCGCGCTCCGCGAGCTCTACGAGCTGCGCGAATCGCTGGCGCGAGCGGCCGATCGGCCACCGTTCAAGATCCTGTCGGAGGACATTCTCCTCGAGCTGGCGCGCGCGCTGCCGGCCGACACGGCGGCGCTGGCCACCGTACGTGGCGTCACGCCGCGCGTGATCGGCCGCTGGGGACACGCGCTGCTGGCGGCCATCGGCCGCGCGCAGGCCGTCGACGAGGACGCGCTGCCGCAGTTTCCGCGCCGTCCGCGGCCGTCGGTGCCCGGCGCGGTCAGCCGCCGCGTCGAGGCGCTCCGCAAATGGCGCGCCGCCTCCACGGAGCGGCTGGGGCTCGAGCCGGGGCTCCTCTTACCGAACCGGTTGATCTCCGTCATCGCCGAGGCGGCGCCGCATTCGACGGAGGCGCTGGCCGCGCTCGACGGCGTGCGTCGCTGGCGCGCCGAGCATTTCGGCCGCGAACTGATTGCGGCTCTCGAGCGCCCGTGAGATCGTAACTGGTCGATGGACCACCGAGCCTTTCTCGTCCAGGACGACGCGGGTCTCACGCGGATCTTTCGCGAAGTGCGCACGATCGCCGTCCTCGGCGCCAAGGCGGAAGCGGGTGAGCCGGCGTTCTACGTCCCGTCCTATCTGAAGGCGCGAGGCTACCGGATCTTTCCGGTGAATCCGACGCGAGCGGGAGAGGAAATCCTCGGCGAGACTGTGGTTGCGACCCTGGCCGATCTGCCCGAGCCCATCGACGCCATCGAGGTGTTCCGGCGTCCGGAATACGTGCCGGCGCATGCCAGCGAGATTCTTCGGCTGCCGTGGAAGCCGACGGTGGTGTGGCTCCAGCTCGGCATCCGTCACGACGCCGCGGCCGCCCAGCTTGCCCGCGCCGGTATCCGTGTCGTCCAGGATCGTTGCATGATGCCCGAGCACCGCCGCCTGATGGCCGCATAACAGAGGGTCGTCAACCATGCCCGGCGAGTACGCGTTCGTGATGAAGGATCTGCGCAAGGTCGTCCCGCCGAAGCGGGAGATCCTGCGCGGGATCTATCTCTCGTTCTTTCACGGCGCCAAGATCGGTGTGCTCGGCGCCAACGGCGCGGGTAAGTCCTCGCTGTTGCGGATCATGGCCGGCGTCGACAAGGACTTCCTCGGCGAAGCGTTCGCCGCCGACGGCCTGCGCATCGGCTATCTGCCGCAAGAGCCGCAGCTCGATCCGAGCAAGGACGTCCGCGGCAACGTCGAGGACGGCGTCGCCGAGACGCGCGCGCTGCTCACACGGTTCGAGGAGGTGTCCACCAAGCTCGGGGAGCCGCTGGACGGCGACGCGATGGAGAAGCTGCTCGAGGAGCAGGCGCGCTTGCAGGACCGCATCGACGCGAGCAACGCGTGGGATCTCGACCGCACGGTCGAGCTCGCCATGGACGCGCTGCGCGTCCCGCCGGGCGATGCCGACGTCAAGACGATCTCGGGCGGCGAGCGCCGGCGGGTGGCGCTGTGCCGGCTCCTGCTCTCGCGGCCGGACATGCTGCTGCTCGACGAGCCCACGAACCATCTCGATGCGGAGTCGGTGGCGTGGCTCGAGCGGTTCCTCGACGAGTATCCGGGCACGGTGGTCGCCATCACGCACGACCGCTACTTCCTCGACAACGTGGCCAAGTGGATCCTCGAGCTCGACCGCGGTCACGGCATCCCGTGGGAGGGCAACTACACGTCGTGGCTCGAGCAGAAAGAGCAACGGCTGGCGCGCGAGGAGAAGTCGGACGCCGCCCGCCAGCGCACGCTCGCCCGCGAGCTCGAGTGGGTGCGGATGGCCCCGCGCGCGCGTCAGGCCAAGAGCAAGGCCCGGCTGGCGGCGTACGACGCGCTGCTCCAGGAGGCCGCGGAGAAGCGGACGGACGCGCTCGAGATCAGCATCCCGCCCGGCCCGCGCCTCGGTGACGTCGTGGTCGAGGCCGATCATTTGAGCAAGGCCTACGGCGATCGCGTGCTCATCGACGATCTCTCCTTCAAGCTCCCGCGCGGAGGCATCGTCGGCGTGATCGGCCCCAACGGCGCCGGCAAGACGACGCTGTTCCGGATGATCGTGGGGCAGGACAAGCCCGACAAAGGCACGCTGCGCGTGGGTGAGACGGTGAAGCTCGCGTACGTCGACCAGAGCCGTGACGCGCTCGACGCGAAAAAGACGGTGTGGGAGGAGATCTCCGGCGGCCTCGATCTCATGAACGTGGCCGGTCGCAGCATGCAGTCGCGCGCGTACGTCGCCTCGTTCAACTTCAAGGGTAGCGACCAGCAGAAGCGCGTCGGCGAGCTGTCGGGCGGCGAGCGCAATCGCCTGCATCTGGCCAAGGTCCTCACGAGCGGCGGGAATCTACTGTTGCTCGACGAGCCCACCAACGATCTCGATGTCGACACCCTGCGCTCGCTGGAGGACGCGCTGCTCGACTTCGCCGGCTGCGCCGTCGTCATCAGCCACGACCGCTGGTTCCTCGATCGCATCGCGACGCACATGCTCGCGTTCGAGGACGAGGGCCGGGTGGTGTGGTTCGAAGGCAACTACGCCGACTACGAGGCCGACCGCAAGCGCCGCCTCGGCGCCGAAGCCGAGCGCCCGCACCGACTGCGCTACAAGAAGCTGCCGCGTGCTTGAGGAAGGTGCGCCTGGCTGCCGGTGCCGATATACACTTCGATATATTGACCACTGCCTGAGCGTCTGAGAGTTTCCTCCCGGGCCGGCATGGCACGGGAAACCCGCTCCGCAGTGTCCTTGCCCGCGAATTCTTCGCGCCCGCCTTCCGCAGGGGAGTCGGATCGCGCGCGCATTCTCCTATTGTCGATGCGCAATCTCACGACACACGCCTCGCGTTGCGCCACGTACGAGTTCGAGGACACAATCCGCACCTGCGACGCTGTCGATGTGGTCGCTCCGGTGCGCGTGCCGGCTCGGGGGCGCATCACCCGACGCATGCTCCGATCGGTGGGACGGCCGGACTGGAGCCCCGCGGCACCGCCGCCGCCCGCACGCGACTATGAGCTGCTGCTCGCGATGTTTCAGGATCCGTCTGACGTCGAGTATTTCGCTCGGCTGCGCGGTGTGCGCGAGCGATGTCGCCGCAGCGCGTGCGTGGTCCAGGAGGCCTGGGCCTCCCAGATCGACCAGTGGCGCCCGCATGTTCGGTCGCTGTCCCAGTTCGACGTCGTCTTCACCCCGCTGGCGTCGAGCACGAGCGCGCTGAGCGAGCTGCTCGGGCGCCCGTGTCACTTCGTGATCGGCGGTGCCGATGCCGTGAGGTTCTGCCCGTACCCGGACCCACCCGCCCGGAGCATCGACGTGTACAGCATGGGACGGCGCTCGAAGGCGGTGCACCGCGACCTGTTGCATCTCGTCGACGTGGAAGGCTACTTCTATCTCTATGACACGGTCGCCAACTTCGCGGTCATGGATCCCGCAGAGCACCGGGCGCTGTTGCGGAACTTCGTGAAGCGGAGTCGATACTTCCTCGCCTATCCGGCGAAGTTCGACAGTCCCGAGGAGACGCACGGTCAGCAAGAAGTCGGGATGCGCCATTTCGAGGGGGCGGCCGGCGGAGCGGTGATGCTCGGGACGCCGCCCCGATGTCAGGCATACGAGGACCACTTCGATTGGCCGGATGCCGTGGTTCCTGTGAACACGTCCGACCCTTCGGACATCCGTGACGTCATCGCCGAGCTCGATCGGCAGCCTGAACGCGTTCAACGCATACGCCGGAACAACATCGTGAACTCACTTCTGCGCCATGACTGGGTCTACCGATGGCGTCAGATGCTGGACATCGTGGGTCTCGCGCCCTCGGAGGGCATGATGGTCCGCGAAGCGAATCTCAAGCGTCTGGCGGCGATAGTGCTGGCGTCGCTGGGGGGCCTCTGATCGACGCCTAGCGCAGCGGCCGCTCGGCGAAGAGCAGCACGTTCTCCCCTTCGCGGCGGACGCGGTGGAGCCGGACGGATTCGAACCGCGATCGCAGTCTCCGGGCCAGGCTGCCGGCGTCGCCGCGCCGGTGGCGGTTGACGACGAGCGTCCCGCCGCGCGCCACCAGCGGCACCACGGCCTCGACGACCGCGCGCGACCGACCGTAGACGTCGGCGTAGGCGGCATCCTCCATCACGAAGTCGAAGCGACGGCCGGCATCCGCGAGCGCGCGCGCGGTTGTCTCGGCATCGCCGCAGTAGAACTCCATGGGACCCAGGTCGGCCAGCCCGAACCAGCGGCGGGCGACGTCGATGATGACCTCGTCGCGCTCGATGGCGGTGATGAGCCGGGGCGTCGTCAAGCGGTGCACCAGGTGCGCTTGCGTTCCGCCGCCGAGGCCGACGAGCAGCACACGAGGGTGCGGCGGAAAGCGCACGCGCGCCACGCCCTGCCACCAGTACTCGCGCTCGATGGTCGACCAGTCGCCGTCGAGTGGATACGCGGACAGGATCGCGCCACTGACGATCAGCCGACGCTCGCGGCGATAATCGACGACGCGGATGCGGCCCGAGATGGCAGACCACCCCGCGTGCGCGGTGTACGACCGTGGCGTGCGAGCCATGTGTTCCGGACGGTGCGTCAGCGGGGGGCCATGCGAATGGCGCCGTCGAGGCGGATCGTCTCGCCGTTGAGCATCTCGTTCTCGACGATGTGGCAGGCGAGCGCCGCATACTCGTCCGGCTGCCCCAGGCGCGACGGGAACGGTACCTGTTTGGCGAGCGAGGCGCGCACCGACTCGGGCAGGGTGCCGAGCAGCGGCGTCTCGAAGATCCCGGGCGCGATGGTCATGACGCGGATGCCTTGCTCGGCGAGATCGCGCGCGACCGGCAATGTCATCCCGACGATGCCGCCCTTGGACGCCGAGTACGCGGCCTGGCCGATCTGGCCGTCGAAGGCGGCCACGGAGGCGGTGTTGATCACCACTCCGCGCTCACCATCCGCTCCCGGCGTGTTCTTCGCCATGTGGACGGCGGCCAGCCGGATGCAGTTGAAGGTGCCAATGAGGTTGACGGTGATGACGCGCGTGAACTCCTCGAGCTTGGCGGGTCCGGACTTGCCGAATGTTTTCATGGCGGTGCCGATGCCCGCGCAGTTCACCAGCACGTTGATGCCGCCGAGCTGCTCGCGCGCGCTCTCCAGTGCGCGCGAGACGTCGTCCGCGCTCGTCACGTCGGCCGGCGTGAACACCGCCTGAGCGAGCGACTTCGCGACGTCGGCCCCCGCCGACGCCGGCCGGTCGAGAATCGCCACACGGCCGCCGGCGGCGGCGAAGCGGGCGGCGGTGGCGCGCCCGAGGCCCGAGGCGCCGCCGGTCACGACGGCGCGAACCGATGCGAGTTTCATGCGAGCCTCCTTTGGATCGGAGCGTTGCCTCCGTTGCCTTGCCGGCGCGCATTCTAGCGCGGAATGATATCCTCGGGCTCGACCTTCATGCGCACGCCGTACGCTCCGTCCAATTCACGCCGCGTGCTCTGCCTGTATCCGCAATACGCGCGCTCGTTCGGCACGTTCCAGCATGCGTACCCGTTTTTCGGCGGGCGTGTCCGCGCGTTCATGCCGCCGCAGGGACTGCTGGCGGTGGCCGCGTATCTGCCGACGAGCTGGGAGATTCGATTCGTCGACGAGAATTCCACGGCCGCGCGCGACGAGGATCTCCGGTGGGCCGACGTCGTGTTCGTGTCCGGCATGCACGTCCAGCGCGAGCAGATCCACGACATCATCGCCCGCGCGCACGCGCTGGGCCGCCCGGTGGCGCTCGGCGGGCCGTCCGTGTCGGGCTGCCCGGAGTTCTACCCCGACGCGGATTTCATCCACGTCGGCGAGCTCGGTGACGCCACCGATCGGTTGATCGAATATCTCGATCACCATACGGGGCGCGCGCGGGGCCAGCTGCGCTTCGAGACGGCGACGCGGCTGCCGCTGGCCGAGTTCCCCACGCCGGCCTACGAGCGGATCCGTCTGCGCGAGTATTTCATCGCCAGCATCCAGTTCTCGAGCGGGTGCCCGTACGCGTGCGAGTTCTGCGACATTCCGGCCCTCTACGGCCGCAATCCACGGCTGAAGACGCCGGAGCAGATCTGCCGGGAGCTCGACGTGATCGCGGCCGCCGGCGCGACCTCCGTCTACTTCGTGGACGACAACTTCATCGGCAACCAGAAGGCCGCACTCGAGCTGCTGCCGCACCTGGTGGCGTGGCAGGAGAAGAACCGCTTCCCGCTGCGCTTCGCCTGCGAGGCGACGCTGAACCTCGCCAAGAACGACCGCGTGCTCGAGCTGATGCGCGAGGCGGGGTTCATCACCGTGTTCTGTGGCATCGAGACACCGGAGCCACAGGCGCTGAAGTTCATGGCCAAGGACCAGAATCTGCGAATGCCGATCTTGCAAGCGGTGGAGCGGCTGAATGACCATGGCCTGGAAGTGGTGTCTGGCATCATCCTCGGTCTGGACACCGACACCGAGGACACCGCCGAGCACATTCTTCAGTTCGTCCGTCAATCGCGCATCCCGCTTTTGACCATGAACATCCTGTACGCGCTCCCCAAGACGCCGCTCTGGCGACGCCTCGAGGCCGACGGCCGGCTCCGCTCGGACGCCGGGCGCCACTCGAACGTCGAGTTCCGGTTGCCGTACGAGCGGGTGGTGGAGATGTGGCGGCGGTGCATCACCGCTGCCTACGAGCCAGAGGCCGTCTACGCCCGGTTCGCGCACCAGGTCGCGCACACGTTTACTCGTCGCCGCGAGTTTCCCGCAAACGCGCAGCGTGCCTCGTGGTCGAACGTGTGGATGGGACTCGGAATCCTCCGCCGTGTCATGTGGCGGATCGGTGTGCGGGGCGCCTATCGGCGGACGTTCTGGCGACTGGCGTGGCCGGCGCTGAAGGCGGGGCGGATCGAGGCGGTGATCCACGTGGCCGTTGTGAGCCACCACCTCATCGAGTTCACGCGAGACTGCGTGCGCGGCCTCGGTGAGTCGTCCTTCTACGCGCCGCGGTCGACGCTGTCGGCCGAGGCGCCGGCGCGGACCGCCGTCGCCGGCTGACGCCGATCAGGCGGCCTCGCCCGTGTGCGCCCAGAAGTCGTCGTCGCGCTCGGTTTGCACGAGCCGCGGCGGAATCTTCTTGCGATGGAAGAAGTCGCACATGATTCGATTCGCGACGGCCCAGTCGTCACCGTAGACGCAGTGGTGGTGCGGGCACAGACCCGCGTCCCCCGAGAGCTGCAGTCCGCAGGAAGCGCAAAGACTCATGCCTCGTGTTCAAAGCTAAGGACGTGCCAACCTCGAAAATCCGCGCTTGGCCGAGGTCGCGGAATGACGTAGAGTGCGAAAGTTCATTCCGGCGAAAATTTTCTTCAAGGGGAACTGCCGATGCGATTGATCTTGTGGGGCACGTTTTTCGTTGTGTCCAATCTGCTTGGCGTCGAAGCCCTCAAGGCGGCGGTGACGTTGCCCTCCGACGAGCGGCTATTGCCCAGCCTGCTCACTTTTCCCCTGATCGGTCTCACCGCCATGAGCGCCACGCGGGTGCTCGACGCCTGGCGTCGTAAAGACGAAGAGTAAAATCTACACGGTCGTGCACGGTTGCTGGCATCGACCGTGCACAGATGTCCCTCGTCAGAGGCGCGCGTTACCCTTCGGCGCCGGTGAAAGGAGTTCGACGATGGACATTCTGTTGTGGATCGTCTTCGGCCTCGTGGTCGGGTTGGTCGCCAAGCTGATCATGCCGGGTAACGACCCGGGCGGGATCATCTTGACGATCGTGCTCGGCATCGTAGGCGCTCTCCTCGGCGGCTGGCTCGGGCGCGTGCTCGGCCTGTACCGCGAGGGCGAGGCAGCCGGCTTCATCATGGCGGTGGTCGGCGCGATCATCGTGCTCGGCATCTACCGCCTGGTTCTACCCGGCCGTACGCGGGTCTAGCTCGCGGCTCGATGAGGGGCCGCTCGGCCCCCGGCCACCCCAAACGCTCGGACGCCCCGGACCACCACCGGGGCGTTCGTCTGTCGCCGCCATCCCGCGGCGGCGGACCGACGCTAGAGCAGGTCGCGGATCGGCAGGGCCATGACCTCGAGAATCTTGGATGCGAGGCCCCGGTTGCGCCAGGCAGTATAGGTGACCGGGCGCGAGAGGGCGATGTCATCCGCGAAGATCTGTTCGAGTCGCTGCGCGACGGGGCGGCTGTACACGATGAGGTTCAGCTCATCGTTCACGGCAAACGAGCGATTGTCGAGGTTGGTCGACCCGATCGTCGACCACACGCCGTCGATGACCATCGTCTTGCTGTGCAGGAGCGCGGGCGTGTACTCGAAGATCTGGATGCCCGCGCGCAGCATCGAGCCGAACTGCCGCCGGCTCGCCTGCCGCACGATGTTGTGATCGATGGCCCCGGGCACCAGCACGCGCACGCGGACGCCGCGGCGCGCCGACGTAATGAGCGCCTGCTGCATCTTGTCGTCGAGCACGAAATACGGATTGGTGATCATGATCGAGCGTCGTGCTGCCGACACCGCGAGCAGGAATGTCGTGTACATGGCGAAGCTGCCCGCCGCCGGCGAGCTCTTCACGATCTGCGCATACACCTCGCCGCGCGGCTCGAGCGGACGGGGGAAGTACGTCTCGCCGCCGAGCACCACGCCGGTCGTCTCCAGCCAGTTCTCCGCGAACGCGGCCTGCAGGTACTCGACGACCGGACCTTCGACGCGAATGTCGGTGTCCCGCCAGTGATGCTCGACGCGGCCGTTGCCCATCCACTTGCGGCTCACGCCGGAGCCGCCCGTGAAGCCGAGCCGCCCGTCGACGACCAGGATGCGGCGATGATTGCGGTTGTTGTATCGGCGGAAGATGTACTGGCTCAGCGGTCGAAAGTACGCGACGTGGCATCCGGAGCGCGTCATGAGCTCGGCGTACGCCTTCGGCATGCTCAGCGTACCGAAGGCGTCGAGGAGCACGTTGACGCCGACGCCCTCCCGACATCGCTCGGACAGCGCCTCCGCGACCTCGCGCGCGACCGGCCCGTCCTCGTAGAAGTACTGCGCGTAGGTGATCGTCTTCTTCGCGGAGCGGATGGCGTCGACGATGGCCGGGAAGATCTGCTCGCCGTTCAGGAGAAACTCGGCGGAGTTGCCGCCGACGATCGGCGCCGACGCGTACGCCTCGAGCGTCGGGAAGAATGACGGCTCGCCGAGCGAGAGGGCGGGCAGTACCACGTGCGGGTACACGCGAGCGCACCCGACGGCCAGAAACACGCCGAGCACCACGGTGATCAACCGTATGCAGATGGCGAGTGGCTGGCGCATTGTTTGCTCGGCTCGCCTCTCAGCATACCGCCATGATGGAATCGATGCTGCTGTTGCTCCTGGCTCTCGGTGGCGGCAACGGGTCGCCCTCCGCCTCGCCTCACGTTGCGTCTCCGCCCGGCGTGGCAACGTCCGTCACCGGCGTGTGGCGCGGCCGATGGACGGCGCCGGGTGCGCGTCCCACCGTGCCGGTGGAGGCGGTCTTCGCCCCCGGCAAGGACACCGGCACGCTGATCGGGCTCGTCGTCTCGGGGATCGGCCGCGAACGGCGCAGCACGCGGCTGGCGGGCCGTTTCGAAAATGATGGCGCGACGTTGGCGCTGCCTTCGGGCGGAGCGCTGCGGTTGATGCTGCAGGGTGCCACGCGGCTGCTCGGCGAGGTGAAGGTCGGAGGCGCCGCCGGCTTCATGCCGGGCGACGGCGCGCTGGAGCTTTCACGGGTCCGACGCTGATGCGGCTCTTCTCCGTACGGGGCATTCCCGTGCGAATCGACCTCGGCTGGCTCCTCATCGTCGCCTTGATTGCCTGGAGCCTCGCCTCTGGATATTTCCCGCACGTGCTGCCGTCGCGCTCGGCGGCGGCGTACTGGGCGGAGGGGGTTCTGGCCGCCCTGCTGCTTTTTGCTTCAGTGCTGCTGCACGAGCTTGCGCATGCGCTCGTTGCCATCCGCCACGGCGTCCCCGTCGGTGGCATCACGCTGCACATCTTCGGCGGCGTCTCGCAACTCGACAGCGAGCCGGACACGCCGCGCGCCGAGCTTTCGATTGCCATCGTGGGTCCGTTGACCAGCTTCGCCATCGCCGGCGCCTCGCACGGCGCCGACGTGCTGCTCACGGGGCCCTCGTGGGCCGACGCGCTCGTTGGCTATCTCGCGGCCGTCAACGTCGTCGTCGGCGTCTTCAACCTCGTGCCGGCGTTTCCGCTCGACGGTGGCCGCGTGCTGCGCGCGGCGCTCTGGGCGTGGACCGGCGAGGCCGACCGTGCCACGCGTCTGGCAAGCCGCATGGGCTCGCTGATGGCGATGCTGATGGTTGTCATCGGTGTGGCTCGCGCCGTCAGCGGGGAGGTGGTGGGCGGGATCTGGTTCGCACTGATCGGCCTGTTCCTCCACCAGGCGGCCCGCACCTCGTACGCCGTGGTTCGCATTCGCGCGAGACTCAGCGCACTGCCTGCCGGGCAGCTCATGAACACGGCGCCGCTCGTGCTGGCGCGGGTGGCAGACGTGCCGAGCGGCGACGATGGCGTGGTCGCACCCCGCGACTCCGGGTGGACCGCGTTCATGAAGATCGCCCGCAACGGTCGCGGCCGCGTCGTCGTCGTCGACAACGGCGTGCCCGTCGGCGTCATCACGCAGCAGGATCTGCACGACGTCGTCACGGCCGCGGACCGTGAGGCGCGCATCGACCGACGCGCGGCGTGAAGATCCTGCTGGCCGCCGTCAGTCTCGCAGCGCTGCTGCTCGGCGGCGCGGGGGTCGCCACGTGGCTCGTCGACAACCGCCTGTCGACGCTGACGCCGGGCGGCGTCGTGTTCGAGAGCTTGAGCTACAACCCGCTCACCGGTCGGCTCCACGTGCGGCACGTGCGCGCGCGTGACGCGAGTGGCCGTGAGGTCTTCCGCGCCGACGACATCCGCGCGAGCGCGCCGGTGGCCGATCTCCTGGCCGGCATCGTCACCCTCGAGCGTGCGCAGATCGCCTCGCCGCGCCTGGTCGTTCCGGCGGGGCCGGTCATGAAGCTGATCGCGCTCGGCGGCGCGGCTCCGCGGCCGGCGCCGATCGCCGTGCACGGGCTGGTGGTGACTCACGGCGCGCTGGTGATCGAGGACGCGAGCCGCGATCAGCCACTCGTGGTGAAAGATCTGGCTGTCCGTGCCGATCGGATGGCCGCCTTCGGCGGCCACGGGTCCTTCGCCGTCGAGATGGCGCTCTACGGCGCCAGCGTCCGCCTGACGGGCCAGCGCCCGCTCGGCGCGCCCGGTTACGCCGTGCACGTCCGCGCCCACGGGCTCGACGCGGTGGCCGCCCTCCGCGATTTTCCGTCGCTCGTCGCGCATACCGGCGTCACGCTCACGCGTGGGCGTGCCGACGTCGACGGCACACTGCTCTTCGCCGAGCAAGGGCTGCTCGTATCGGGCCAGGCGCGGCTCGAGCAGGTGCTGGCGCGCTTCGCCGACCGGCGGCTGTCGCCGTTCTCCGCGGCGGCCATCATTCTCGGCGTGGATCGCTGGGACGTCAGCGCGGGCGCCGGCCGGATCGCGCGGCTCGAGCTGCGGGCGCCGCGCCTCAGCGTCTCCCTGCGCCGCCGCGCGCCCGCCTTGCTCGCGAAGGTGCTCGACGTGTTTGGCGACGAGGGCGTCGTCCTGCGTCGAGTGCGAATCGTCGACGGCACCCTGACCCTCGACGTGCCCCAGGGACCGATCACGCTCCGCCGTCTCACCCTGGGGCTGCAGGCGCGCGAAACGCTGTCCGGCGCCGGCTTCGTCCTCACCGGTCGTGCCGGCGTCGGCGCCGACGGCCGTCTCTCCGTTGAGGGCGCGCTGTCCCGCGATCTCCGCCATGCCGAAGGCGCCCTCCGCGCCGGCGCGGTCAAAGCCGGCAGCTGCAATGTCATCGACGCGACTGTCCCCCTCCCGGACGCACCGACGCTGGCCGCGGTGATCGACGCCCTCGCCGCGACCTGCAACACTGCGCTCTGATCCGCGCGCGAAAAAAGAAGGCCGGGATCGCTCCCGGCCTTCGGTGCTGCAGGCGAACGCGCGACTATTTCGTCTTGGCACCCGTCGAGGACGAGCCGGCCGAGCCGCTCGGGGCCGATGAGCTGCTCGGCGCCGACGACGAGGACGATCCGCTCGGCGAGGCGGACGGGCTGCTCGACGACGAGGTGCTGCTCATCTGAACGCCCAGCTTCGAGGCCGTCTCGCTGTCGAGCCGACCCGTGGCCTTCAGACCTTCCTGCTGCTGATAGTCACGAAGCGCCTGCTGGGTCTTCGGGCCCATCTTGCCGTCGATCTCGCCCGGATCGTGTCCCTTGTCCTTCAGCGCCTGCTGCACGGCCTTCACCTGCTCGGCGTTGCCGCCGGCGGCCGCGTGGCCCGACTTGCCGCTCTTCATCGCGGAGCCGGACTTCATGTCGCTGCTGGACGAACCCGACGACATCGTGCCCGACGTGCTACCCGCGCCGGAGCCCGAGGACATCGAGCCGGAGCTGCTGGAGCCGGACTTCATATCACTCGAGGTCGACGACTTCGTGTCCGTGCTGGAGCTCGGGCTCGCTGACGGCGCCTTCGTGTCCTTCGTGCTGCTGCCGGTGTTGGCCGGCGTCTTCGTGTCGGCGCTGGAGCCGCTGCCGCCGCTCGCGCTGCCGGAGCTACTCGCTCCGCCCGTGCCCTGCGCGAACGCCGTCGTCGCCAGCATCGCGCCGGCCACCGTCAGCGCCAAAGCGCTCATCCATGTCTTCATCACTGTCCTCCTGCTGCTGGGTAGGTTGAATGTTGCCCGGCGCCGCTCAGCTGGCCTGACGCCGGTCCGCCACCTTCCGCACGTCGTGCTCGGCGGGGGGCGCTTCGACACGCGCGAGTCTCGGCAGCGTCACCGGACGGCCGTCACGCGCGGAGCGATAGATGGCTTCCACGATGCGCACGTCCTGCAGCCCCTCCACGCCGGAGGGCTCGGGCGCGCTATCGCGAACGATGCAGCCGGCGAAGTACTCGAGCTCGCTGGCGTACGCATCGATCGCCTCGAACGTCTGCTCCTCACGCCGTCCGCCGCGCACGATCTCGAGCGCGGACGGCTGCGAGCCGTTGTAGGCCCCGGCGAGGCGCGCGTAGCCTTCCTCGCCGAAGACCGTCAGCACGGCCGTCGGCTCCTCGCCGAAGCTCGTGTGGAAATGCGTCAGCCGGTCCTCCGGGAACCTGATCAGCGCCACCGTGCTCTCGTCGACGTCGCCGCCGTATCGGCGCGTCATGCGCGCGGTCATGGCCATCACCTGCGCCGGCTCGGCGGCGAACAACGTGCGCGCGGCGAAGATGGCGAAGACGCCGAGGTCGTACACGGTGCCGCCGCCGAGGCGGCGCTGCAGACGCATGTCGTCCTGGTCCTGAACACGCACCGTGAAATCCGAGCTGATCGTCTTCGGCGCTCCCACGGCGCCGCTGCGCACGAGCTCGGCGAGCCGGAGATGCCCCGGATGAAATTGCAGGTGATAGGCGACCATGAGCTTCACGCGATTCGTCTGGCACGTGCGGAGCATGCGCCGGCACTCGTCGGCCATGACGGCCATGGGTCGCTCCACCAGAACGTGCGCGCCGGCCCGTGCCGCTTCGACGGCGTAGTCGCAATGCTGCGAGTTGGGGAGCGCGATGTATACGGCCTGCACGTCGTCGCGCTGCAGACACTGCCGAAACTCGTCGAGGTGGTAGGCGGTGGCGTGATGTTCGTGGGCGAGCGCCTGACCGCGCGCTCGATCGCTCGAGACGATGGCGGCAAGGCGTGCATCGCCGCCGGCACGTGCAAACGCCGGAAGCAGCGCCCGCTCCACGACGGGGCCGGCGCCGACGACGGCGTACCCGATTTGCTTGCCCATGCCTCTCTCCCCTATTCGTTTATTCGTTTTCGACTGGAAAGGGTGCAAGCGAGGGGCCATGCACTGCGAGCTCGAAGCGACGCTGCTGAGGCCTGCATACCCCATATCTCGTGCAGTGGGGAGACGCGGGCTACGATATCTGTGGTCTTGCCGGATACTCAACTCGTGTTTAGCTTGAGCGAGATGACGACCGCCTCCTGGCTGCAGCGAGGGAAGATCACGGAGATCGTCGGTCCGCTCGGCTCGGGTCGCACGAGCGTGCTCATCGGCGCGCTGCGCGATATGACGAGCGCGGGCGGCGCCGTAGCGCTCGTCGATGTCGACGCGACATTCGATCCCGTCACCGCCGCGCGTGCCGGTGTCGTGCTGCCGCGGCTCTTGTGGGTGCGCTGCGGCGGCCGTCGCGACGCCGCCGTCGCGGCCGTCGATTTGCTCGCGCGCTGTCCGGGGTTCGCGCTGGTCGCGCTCGATGCGGGCGAGTCGCCGCCGCGCTTGACGCTGACACAGGCGTTCCGGCTGCGACAGGCCGCGCGGCGGGCCGATGTCGCGCTGCTGCTCGTGAGTCGTCACCGGATTGCGGGAGCCGGCGCGGCGCTGGCGGTGCGCACGCGTCGCGAGGCGCTGGCGTGGGCGGGACCGCGCCGGCATCCCACCCGCCTGGTCGGAATGGGCACCGCGCTGCACGTGGTGCGCAAGCAAGGTGCGGCGCCGGCGGCCATCGAGCACCGGTGGTGGACGGCGTGACGCGCGTCGCCTGCGTGTGGGTCGACGCCTTTGCGGCGGCGGCCGTGGAGCGCGCCGAGCCCGCACTCCGTGAGAGCCCGCTGGCCATCGTGGTCGGGGCGGCGCCGGGCCGCCGCGTGACCGAGGCGAATGCCATTGCGCGCGAGGCGGGCGTGCGCCCGCTCATGGCCGAGGCAGAAGCGGTCGCGCGCTGTCCCGCGCTCGTTCGGCGCGCCGTCTCGGAGGAAACGGTGGCCGCGGCGCGGCGCGCGCTGCTCGACGCGTGCTACGGCCTCTCGCCGCGTCTGGAAGATGCTGGTCCGGGCCTGGTGCTCGTCGACATCGCGGGGCTGGAACGCTTGCTCGGAGGAGAGACGCAGATCGCCGAGCGGCTGGCGCGCGCGTCGCGCGCGGTCGGGTTGCCGGCTCGCGTGGGGGTGGCGACGACGCGGACGGCCGCTCGCATCGCCGCGCGATGCGCGACGCGGACGGCGGTGATCGCGCCCGGCGACGAGGCGACCGCGCTGGCGCCGGTGGAGCTCAGCGCGCTGGAATGGCCGCCCGAGCTGGCGGCCACGCTCTCGCGCTGGGGGGTGAGCACGCTCGGCGAGCTGGCCGCGCTGCCCCGGCAGGGTCTCGCGGCGCGCCTCGGCAGCGCGGGGCTGGCCGCGCACGACATTGCTTGCGGCCGCGACGCCGCGCCGTTCCGGCCGTGGACCCCGCCGCCGTTCTGGGAAGAAGCGCAGGCGCTCGACTGGGAGATCGACACGCTGCCGGCGCTGGAAGCGGTGCTCGATCGCATCCTCGCGCGGCTG
This sequence comes from Candidatus Methylomirabilota bacterium, assembly GCA_035605575.1. Taxonomy (GTDB): domain Bacteria; phylum Methylomirabilota; class Methylomirabilia; order Rokubacteriales; family CSP1-6; genus AR12. The sequence continues at coordinate 232 of DASTCJ010000136.1, read as the reverse complement.
ACCGCGCGCCTCGCCGCTGCCTCTCTCGTCGCCGACGGCCTGCAACTGCGTCTCGCGCTGCTGTCCGGGGCGCACCACGCGCGCGCGCTTACGCTGGCGTGTCCGATGAATGAGGCGCGACCGATGCTCACCGTGCTCATGCACGAGCTCGCCGCACGACCGCCGCAGGGCGCGGTGGTCGGCGTGGCCGTGCAGGCGCATGCGATCGCGCGACGCGCCGTGCCCGGAATGC
>DASTCJ010000078.1:0-8098 GCA_035605575.1 Candidatus Methylomirabilota bacterium | reverse complement strand
GCGCACGGCAGCGGCTGGGGAACGGCCCTGCTCGTGTGGAGCCTCTTCGCCACCGCGATCGACAACGTCCTTCGACCGATCCTGATCCGCAGGGGTGCCGACCTGCCGCTGCTCCTCGTGTTCCTCGGCGTCGTGGGCGGCCTGCTCGCCTTCGGCATCATCGGCATCTTCATCGGCCCCGTGGTGCTCGCCGTCGGTTACTCGCTCCTGAACGACTGGCTGAACGCGCCACCTGCGGCGAACGCACCCGCGCCCGCACCCCAGCCCACCGATCACGACCTCGCGTCGGTGGCGTAGCCCGCGAGGGCGTACGCCGAACGTCCGATAGTCGTTTTCGCCGCACGGCGTTATGACAGAAGCAGAACGCAACGTCCGACAGATGCCATTACGACCACCAAGGGGATTCGCATCATGAGCAGCCCGATGGGGTTCTGGCCCGATCCGTGGCAGGCGTGGACCGACTACTGGATCGACGCTTGCCAGCGGACGGTGCTGTTCTGGGATGTCATGCGCCGACGCGGCAACACGTTCATCGAGCACGAGGAGAAGGGCAAGCCTCCCGTCCTGAGCTTCGCCTCCGAGATGGTGCTCGACGGCCGCACGCTGTCCAAGCCCGTGAACTACTTTCTCATGCGCATCGTGCCGCCCACCGGCGTCACCGTGGATCCGACGAAGCGCCCGTTCGTCATCGTCGACCCGCGCGCCGGTCACGGACCCGGGATCGGCGGCTCGAAGGTGGACAGCGAGATCGGCGTCGCCCTGCGGGCCGGTCACCCGTGCTACTTCGTCGGCTTCCGGCCGGAGCCCGAGCCGGGGCAGACGCTCGAGGACGTGGCGCGGGCCGAGGCACAATTCATGGAAAAGGTCGCCGAGCTCCACCCGCAGGCGGATGGCCGCCCGACCGTGATCGGGAACTGCCAGGCCGGATGGGCCGTCATGATGCTGAGCGCCGCGGCGCCCGAGCTGGTGGGGCCGGTCATCCTGGTCGGCGCCCCGCTTTCCTACTGGTCCGGCGTCGGCACGCAGAATCCGATGCGCTACGCGGGGGGATTCCTCGGCGGCTCCTGGCTCGCCTCGCTCGCGAGCGATCTCGGCAACGGCCGCTTCGACGGCGCGCATCTCGTTGCCAACTTCGAGAGTCTCAACCCGGCGAACACGCTGTGGGGCAAGCCGTACAACCTCTACTCGAAGGTCGACACCGAGGCCGACCGCTATCTGGACTTCGAGAAGTGGTGGGGAAGCTTCTTCATCCTGAACGAGGAGGAGATGCGGTTCATCGTCAACAACCTCTTCGTCGGCAACAAGCTGGCCAGTGGTGAGGTGGTGTCCTCGTCGGGGCGTCGCATCGACCTGCGCAACGTGAAGTCGCCCATCGTGGTGTTCGCCTCATGGGGCGACAACATCACGCCGCCGCAGCAGGCGCTGAACTGGATCCTCGATTGCTACGCGTCGGAGCGCGAGATCCTCGCCCGCGAGCAGACGATCGTGTACCTGCTGCACCACGATATCGGCCACCTCGGCATCTTCGTGTCCGGACGCGTGGCGCTGCGCGAGCATGCCGAGATCGTGGAGGGCCTCGACCTGATCGAGACGCTGCCGCCGGGGCTCTGGGAGATGATCATCGACGACAAGCGCCCGGACGCGCCCGGAGCCGAGCTGATTCCCGGCCGCTACATCGCGCGCTTCGAGAGCCGCCGGCTCGACGACATCCGCGGGCTCGAGGACACGCGCGAGGACGAGCGCGCGTTCACGGCGGTGGCTCGCGTGTCGGAGGTGAACGAGGCGCTCTATCGCACGTTCGTGAGTCCGTGGGTCAAGCCCTTCGTCACCGAAACGATGGCGGAGGCGCTGCGTCGTCTGCATCCGAACCGTCTCCAGTACTACCTCTGGTCCGACAAGAACCCGTGGATGAGGCCGGTGGCGCGGCTGGCCGAGCAGGTCCGCGAGCAGCGCCGGCCGGTGCCGGCCGACAACCCCTTCCTCGAGGCCGAGCGACGCGGGGCGGAGTCCATCGAGCGCATGCTGAACGGATACCGCGACGCGCGCGACAAGATGTTCGAGTCCACCTTCAACGCGGTCTACGGCTCGGCGTGGACGCAGGCGCTGCTCGGGATTGTTGGCGGGGAGGCGCCGCGCGGGCGCGACGACGTGTACGAGGGGCTCATCGGCCAGAAGGTCGCCGCGCTCCGGGCGCGGCTGGCCGAGGGCGGGCTGCGCGAGGCCGCGGTGCGGATGCTGCTCTACGCCGGCGCCGACACGATCGCCGTCGACAGCCGCGGCTTCCGGATGATGCAGCGTGTCCGTGAAGACTACGACGAGTACTTCCGCGGCGAGCGCCTGCCGGCGGCGGCGCGGAGAGAGTTGTTCAAGGACCAGTACTTCATGCTGCTCCTCGACGAGGAGCGTGCGCTGGCCGCGTTGCCCAAGCTCGTGCCGCAGCCGGCCGAGCGGGAAGCTGCTCTCGAGCTGGTGCGCCGGGTGCTGACCGCGAAGGGCGAGATGAGCGCCGCGCGCAAGCAGCGCCTGGCCCGGCTCGAGGGCATCCTGATGAACGGCGCGGCGGCGACCGGGAGGACATCATGACGGAATCGTCCGGCACGGGAAAGTACGAGCAGCTGCTGGCACGCTGCAAGGAAGTGCGGGCCATCTCGACGGCGGTGGCACACCCGTGCGACGACGCCGCCCTGGGCGCCGTCGTGGAGGCGGCGCGGGCGGGGATCATCGAGCCGATCCTGTGCGGTCCAGCGGAACGGATCCGCCGTGTGGCCAAGCAGCTCTCGGTCGATGTCGATCGCTACGAGATCGTCGACGTGCCGCACAGTCATGGGGCGGCCGCGCGCGCCGTGGAGCTCGTCCGGATGGGCCGGGCAGAGGTGCTGATGAAGGGGAGCCTTCACACCGACGAGCTGATGGCGGAAGTGGTGAAGCGCGACACCGGGCTCAGGACTGACCGTCGTGTCAGCCACGTCTTCATCATGGACGTGCCCAGCTATCACAAGCCGCTCATGATCACCGACGCCGCCGTGAACATCTTCCCGACCCTCGACGACAAGCGCGACATCGTCCAGAACGCGGTGAATCTCGCCCACGCGCTCGGCATCACGCGGCCCAAGGTGGCCATCCTTTCCGCGGTCGAGACGGTCACCAGCAAGATCCCGTCGACGCTCGAGGCGGCCGCGCTCTGCAAGATGGCCGACCGCGGGCAGATCACCGGCGCCGTGCTCGACGGCCCGCTCGCCTTCGACAACGCCATCAGCACGGAGGCGGCGCGCATCAAGCACATCACCTCCCCGGTGGCGGGCGACGCCGACATCCTGGTCGTGCCCGACCTCGAGGCCGGCAACATGCTCGCGAAGAACCTCACGTTCATGGCGCGCGCCGATGCGGCCGGCATCGTGCTCGGCGCCCGGGCGCCGATCATTCTGACCAGCCGTGCCGACAACGAGCGCACGCGACTGGCCTCGTGCGCCGTGGCCGCGCTCTACGCGAATGCGCGCCGCGCCATGTCGCCCGTCGCGGCCTGAGGGCCCGATGGACACGTTCCTCGTCATCAACGCCGGATCGTCGAGCATCAAGTTCAACATCTACGTGGTCGGTGCCGGTGATGCGCTCTTCATGACCTCCCGCGGCCAGATGGACGGCATCGGCACGCGGCCGCGGCTCCGCGCCCGGGACGACCGCGGCTCGGTGTTGATCGACAAGTCGTTCACGGCCGAAGAGGTCCCCGACCTCGAGACGGCAACGGGCCGCGTGGGCGCCTGGCTTCGCGAGCGTCATGCCGACGCCAACCTCGTGGCCGCCGGCCATCGCGTGGCGCACGGCGGCCCCGTCTATGCCGCCCCTGTCGTGATCGACGATACCGTTTTGAAAACACTCGAGCGGTTCATTCCGCTCGCGCCGCTCCACCAGCCGCACCACCTGCGGCCGATGCGGTTGCTGGCGGCGCGATTCCCCGGTGTGCTTCAGGTCGCCTGTTTCGACACCGCCTTCCACCGGGGACATCCGGACGTCGCCGACCGGTACGCGCTCCCCGAGGATCTCTACGAGGCCGGCGTCCGTCGCTACGGCTTCCACGGCCTGTCCTACGAGTACGTGGCCGGACGCCTGCCGGAGATCGCGCCGGAGATCGCGGGCGGCTCTGTGGTCGTCTGTCACCTGGGTAGTGGCTCGAGCATGTGCGCGATCAAAGGCGGACGCAGCGTCGACAGCACCATGGGATTCACCGCGCTCGACGGACTGCCGATGGGCACGCGCTGCGGGCAGCTCGATCCCGGCGTCGTCCTCTATCTGGTGGGCGAGAAGGGGTACAGCGTCAAGGACGTGGAGCAGCTACTGTATCAGCGGGCGGGACTCCGCGGGCTCTCCGGCATCAGCAACGACGTCCGAGACCTTCTCGCCAGCCCCGATCCCCGCGCGCGGCTCGCGCTCGATTACCTCGTGTATCGCGTCGCACGAGAGCTCGGCTCGCTGGCGGCCGCCATGGAGGGCATTGACGCGGTCGTCTTCACCGCCGGTATCGGCGAGAACTCGCCGGACATCCGCGCCCGCGTGTGCGCGCGCGCCGCCTGGCTCGGGCTGCGCCTGGACCCGGACGCCAACCAGGCCGGTGGCCCGCGCATCTCGGCGCCGGGATCGCGAGTTTCCGCGTGGGTCGTTCCCACCGACGAAGAACGCATGATTGCCGCGCACACGCTCGCCGTCTGGCGCGGCCGGAGTGCCGCGACCGGACGCGCGGCCGGCTGAGCGATGAGCCGGCCGGCACCGCGATCTCTCGCGCGTCAGCCGGCGCGGGTGGAGCGGACCCTCGAACCCGGGGCGGAGGCCAGCGAGGCTTCCGTCTCGTATCCGCGCGCGAGGTAGTAGAGGGCACGGTCGAAGAAGTCGCCGACCATGTAGTTCAGCTCCTGGATGCCGTGCAGCTGCACGCCGACCAGGTCGGAACCGAGCGCCCGATCGCCGGAGAACTCCACGAGCCCGTGATCGCGGATGAACCGGCGCAGATGCTGCTTGATCAGGACCAGCGCGTAGACGATCTCGCTCAGCGGAATGCCCTGGCGGAAGCGGGTTGCCCCCCAGGCCTCGTAGTCGGTCTGGATGGCCGCCTCGCTCCGGTCGCCGATGAAGCGGCCGAGATTGCAGTAGGTGGCGAACACCCGCGCCTCCAGCTCGTGCGGCGGTACCTGCCCCATCGCTCGTGTCCGCGGATTGGTCGAGATGTCCTTCAGCGCCTCGCGCGCGAGCGTGTCTGCGTGCGTCTCGATGAGCTCGATCAGTCGTCCTGCCAGCATGGTGGTCTCCTGATACCCGAATACCGCACACCGTCCGCGGGCGCCATCGGACGTTCGTCGCATTGCCGTCTCACGAGCGCAGCCGGATCTCGCGCTGCGGGAACGGGATCTCGATGCCGGAGGCACGCAGGGCGTCATAGACGGCGACGCTGAGCTCGCTCTGGGTGAGCACCCACAGATCGAAGCGACCCGTCCACACGCGGAGCTCGAACCGGAGCGCGCTGTCGCCGAAGCCCATGAACAAGGCGAGGGGAGCGGGCTCGACGAGGACCTCCTTGTGGCCCCGGGCCACGCTCAGAAGGGTCTCCATGACTTTCTCGGGCGGTGTGCCATAGGCAACACCGACCGCGACGTCGATGCGGCGCCGACGGTCGGAGAGCGTCCAGTTGGCCACCTTCTCGGACACGAGAGTTGCATTCGGGACGATCACCTCGGCTCCGTCCCACGTGCGCACCGTGCAGGCGCGCATACCCATGTGCTGCACTTCTCCGCCGAGCTCTCCGACCTGCACGGCATCGCCGACGTCGATGCGGCGCTCGACGAGGAGGATCAAGCCCGACACGAAGTTGTTCACGATCGTCTGCAGGCCGAAGCCGATGCCGACCCCGAACGCGCCGGCCAGGATGGTGACCTTGGTGAGATCGACGCCGACGGCGGCCAGGGCCAGGAGGAAGCCGACGAGCAGGATCGCGTAGTGAAGGAGCTTCGACAGCACGGATGGCACCCCGCGTCCGACGCTGACGCGCGGGTAGACGTCTTCGGCGAGCACGAAGCGGACGAGCCCGGACACGACGAAGGCCACCGCCACGGTGACGCCGAACACGAGCACGTCGCCGAGCGAGACGCTGAGCGATCCTCGCCGCAGCTCCGCGCCGAGAGCAGCCTCCACGACATCGACGGCCACGTTCCAGAGGCCGAAGTAGCGCAGCGCGAGCACGACCCACACGACCGCTCCGACGACGCGCAGAACTCCGTGCACGCGCCCCTCGACGCGCGGCCGGTGACGCTGCACTGACCGAAGGCGCGCCAGCGGCCGCACACGCAGCCCCAGTGACACCAGACCGTCGGCCACACGCACGCCGGCGCACACGATCAAGGCCAGGTAGCCGCTGCCCAGCACGCCCGAGCCCAACAAGACGCCGAGGCGCATGTACCCTGCGATCCCCGCCGCGAAGGCAACGGTGAAAACGGCGAGCAGGGCGCGCATGGCGACGCGCCGGCTCGCGGGCTGCCTCCGAAGGTGCCATCCGACGACGGCGAGAGCAGCGGCCATCTCGAGCACGAAGATGTGCTGCTCGAGCAACGGGACGACGGCCGCCACGTGCCGGACCAGGTCGGTGACGAAGAGGGCGCCCAGGACGTTCAATCGCGGAGTGAAGCCTGGCGCGACGAACAGCCGCATGAGGCGCACGGCGGGCACGAGCGCGAGGATCTCGAAGACGGCGACGGCCGAGCGTGGTGGCCCGGGCAGGAAGATCCACCACGTGGCGAGGAGAGTCAACAGCAACGCCGCGGACACCGGCCGGGTAAAGACGGCACCGTTGTTGCCGACCGTTCGGCGCGCCATGACCATCAGCACGGTGAGTGCGCCGAAGAGCAGCAGCTGCAGGGCAAGCTTCCAGCGCTCCTCGCGGGCAACCCGCGCGAGCTGGACCACGTCGGCCGCGACCGCCTGTCGAAGCTGGTCGGGCAGCGCGGCGACGCCGCCCGTATTCCACAATGGAGGGCTATTGCGCTCGAAGAGGCGGCCGGCGACATCGACACGCGCGGCCGCGATGCGGGCCAGCATCGCCTCGCATTGCGCAACTTCCCGGGCGACCCGGTCTTGCAGCACGAGGATGGCGGCGCGCTGCGTCTGGATCTCGTCGCGGAACCGTACGAGCGCCGTCAGGACGCCGTCGATCCGCTCGAGCACAGTCTTCGGCGCCCGTGATGCGGCCGCCTCCGTGCGCGCCTGTGCCCACGTCTCGCGGAGCGCGCTCACACGCTTGAGCGCGTCCTCGATGGCCCTGGCTCGCTGGGCCAGCGTCTCGACGTAGGCCAGGAGCAGGTCCCGGCTCGTGCGCCACTGGTCCGTCAGCTCGCTGAGCGTGCCGGTCGCCGGCGATTCGAGCTGCCGTTGCGTCCTGTCCCGTAACGAGGCCAGACGCTCGACGATCTCGGGCAGCCGCTTCTCGATCGTGCCAACGACCTGGCTCGGCGCCAGCGACGCCTCGAGATCACGGATGAGCCTGGTCACTTGTTCCGCCCGGAGGGCGACCTCCGGGACCGGGATGGTGGTCGGCGCCGGCGGCGCCGCCGGCGCCGGCGGCGCCGCCGGTGTGGACGATGCCGCCGAGCCCGCCGTTGCGGGCGACCCCGTCGGAGCCTGCGTGGGGCGGCCCGACATCGCGGCCGACGTTGCCGCGCCGGTGGGGAGCAGCAGGAGCGCGGCCACGACGAGCAGCCTCTGCACGGTCGTCATCACTCGAGTGGCACGCTGACTCGCCGCTCCGGAGCCGACGCAGCCCGGGGTCAACCGTCGCCCTCTGGCCACCGACAATGCGCGCCGTCGGCCCGAGGCTCAATAGGACTTAGGCCTTACGCCGCGCGTGCATAGGGCTTTGGTCGGATTGTTCGCCGCTGGCCGGCGTCGAATAATTCGCGGCGTTCGCGACCGTGGTCCCGAAGGTTGCGCGCCGTGCGCGCGACCCGGGAAGTGGCGGCCGGGGAGGGAACGCCAGTGGACGCGTTCGTGACCGCACTGCGCGAGCACCAGGAGCTCGCCATCTTCCTCACCCTCGCGCTGGGCTTCCTGATCGGCAAGGTCA